>DAIPZW010000040.1:0-9381 GCA_036781965.1 Bacteroidales bacterium | reverse complement strand
AAATTTTATTTATAGGCCTATTTTATGAAAAAACTCGCATTATTCCTTGACTATAGAAGCATTCGCGAAAAATTATTACTTTTGTAGCCTTAATTAGAAAAGATAAATGATTACAGTCAATAATTTAAGTATTCAGTTTGGGAAGAGAGTTCTCTTTCAGGATATATATTTGAAATTCAGTCCGGGCAATTGTTACGGTATTATAGGTGCCAACGGCGCAGGCAAATCAACATTTCTTCGAGCTTTAAGCGGCGATGTGGAGCTTACTTCGGGTTCTGTTTCATTCGGCACAGGCGAAAGACTTTCCGTCTTGAAGCAAGATCACTTTGCTTATGATGATTGTACGGTGATGGAAACCGTAATGCGCGGGCATACTGTCCTTTGGGATATTATACAAGAAAAGGATGCGCTTTATGCGAAGCCCGACTTTTCGGACGAAGATGGCATACGTACGGCTCAATTGGAGGAACAATTTTCCGAATTGGAGGGTTGGAATGCCGAAAGTAATGCTGCCAACCTGCTAAGCGGACTTGGAATCAAGGAGGAGATGCATTATAAGATGATGAAGGATGTGAGTGGCAAGGAGAAGGTTCGTATTCTCTTGGCGCAAGCTCTTTTTGGCGAACCCGACAACCTGCTTCTTGACGAGCCTACTAACGACTTGGATATTGAAACGGTGATGTGGTTGCAGGAATACTTGGCTAATTTTGAAAATACAGTCTTGGTGGTTTCGCACGACCGTTACTTCCTTGATTCGGTTTGTACGCACACGGTGGACATTGATTATGGCGATATAAAACTCTATTCGGGCAACTATAGCTTTTGGTACGAATCTTCTCAATTGGCATTGCGTCAGCAATCTCAACAAAACAAGAAAGCGGAAGAGAAGAAAAAAGAATTGGAGGAGTTCATTCGTCGCTTTTCTGCCAATGTGGCTAAGTCCAGGCAGGCGACTTCGCGCAGAAAGATGCTGGAAAAGCTTAATGTGGAAGACATTCGCCCTTCTTCGCGCAAGTATCCGGGCATTATCTTTACGCCTGAGCGAGAAACAGGAAACAAGATTTTAGAAATCAACGGGCTAGCTTCCAGTATCGATGGCGAAACGCTTTTTAGCTCTGTCTCTTTCAATGTAGAAAAAGATGATAAAATTATCTTTTTATCCCGAGATCCTAGAGCGATGACCAGCTTCTTTCAGATTATTAATGACGAAATATCGGCGAATGAAGGTACTTTCGAATGGGGACAAACCATCACTAAAGCCTATCTTCCTTTGGATAATTCGGACTATTTCAATACGGATATGAACTTAGTCGATTGGATTGCTCAATTTTCGGATGATACTCATGAGGTCTATCTGAAAGGATATTTAGGAAAGATGTTGTTTTCGGGCGATGAAGTATTGAAGAAAGCATCCGTTCTTTCGGGAGGCGAAAAGATGCGCTGTATGATCTCCCGCATGATGCTAACAAATGCAAACTGTCTGGTTTTGGATTCGCCTGCCAACCATTTGGATTTGGAGTCGATTCAAGCCTTTAATAATACGCTCAAGAGTTTCAAAGGCAATGTTTTGATGTCGAGTCATGACCATGAATTTATTCAATCGGTTTGTAATCGCGTGATAGAACTTACTCCTAACGGCATCATCGACAAGCGTATGAACTACGATGACTATGTTCGTTCGGAAGATATTAAAGAATTGAGGAAGAAGTTTTACCGTTAGCCCCGTCAAGTTCCCGACCTTTATCGCCAAAACCCTAGGAGTTTGTTTTGCGTTCATTTAAAGAGATTATCTTTACAAACGTATTAAACCAACACAATTATGAAAAAGAGTTTCAATTACAAAGAGGTTCCGAGCGGGTTTCTTCATTGTTTCAACTCGGAATGTGAACAATCCAACGAATGTTTGCGCTATCAAGTCGGACTCCATACGACTAAAGAAGTGAACAGCTTCTCGGTGGTTAATCCCAAGTATGTAGCCGTCCGAAAAGAGTGTCCCTATTTCTTTGCTGACCAACTGACTCGCTATGCCTTAGGGATTAGTCATCTGTTCGACAATATCCCTTATTCCAAAGCGGTTGTCATTAAAAAGAACTTGATTAAGCATTTCGGCGAAAGGAACTTCTATCGTTTTCGTTCTAAAGAATGGATTATCGACCCTAAAGCTCAAGAGTACATCCGAAAAACCTTTATGGATGAAGGGATAGAAGAGGAACTTATGTTTGATGAATACGTCGAACACTACGAATGGTTTCCTGAACAAAGATCATTTTTCTAATATTTCATTCAAAAAATCTGTTTTATACAAACTGCGGCTAGGTTGCAGGAATACTGCGGCTAGGTTGCAGGAAGTCTGCGGCTAGGTTGCAGGAAGTCTGCAAAGCGGTCGCAGTTTGTCAGTTATCAGTTGTCGTGATCTTGAATTTTGAATTTTGATTCTTAAATCTTAAATGTTGAATCAAAGAAAAACCGTAATCTTAAAATATTTTTGTATCTTGCGCTCCCAATGCGAGCATGATTATGACAAACAAAACATTTCGAATCCCGCCTTATGTCTATTTTATATTGGCAACTATCCTGATTATCGTCTTATTTCCAAGGGAAGATAAGTTCAAATATACTTATAATGAGACCCGTCCGTGGCATTATGGATTGCTGACTGCACCTTTTGATTTCTCGATCGACAAGACTTCGGAAGAAATAAAACAGGAGCAGGACAGCGCGCGACTAATCGTTAAACCTTATTTCCGGATAGATAATAAAATATTGCAGGACGAACTGACCAAACTAAGTAGCAGCAACTACCCGCAAATGCTTCTTTTGTCCAAAAATACAAAGAAAACATTAGAAAATACGCTTGTTGATATTTATAATAAAGGAATTATTTCGGACAAAGCTTATGAATATATGACCGAAAACAATAGAAATTCGCTCATGATATTCCTTGATGAAGCCGAAAGTCAAGGAAAAGAAGTAGCCGGCAACCGGCAACTCTCAGATGTATATACCATCAATCAAGCCAAAGAACTAATCACGAAACAAACAGCATTACCCGTTGATTTGAAGAATCTTATACAGCCTAACTTGATTTATGACGAAGCTTTTACGGAAAAAACCTTGCAAAGCGAACTGCAAAAGGTCTCTCCGACCAGCGGAATGGTTCAGGCAGGCGAAAAAATCATTGATCGAGGCGAAATTGTTACTCCCAAAATATACAGGATACTAAACTCATTGAAAAAACATTACGAACAGCAAGTAGGAAGCAGGCAAAGGCAGTTAGGAACCTTTGTCGGCATCTTTGTTTTGGTGGGCGGATTGATGGCATGTTTGCTGCTTTACTTCTATTTTTTTCGAAAAGATATATACAAAGAACAGAAAAACATCATCTTTATGTTGTCCATCTCAACCGCTTTCATCACTTTGACCGAACTGGCAATCAGCTATAAGCTGTTTGATGTCTATATCATTCCCTATGCCATTATACCTGTCGTGATCTTGACATTCTTTGATTCGCGCACGGCGCATATTACTCATTTGATGACAGTTACTATTTGTTCGCTGATTGTCGCAGATCCTTTTCAATTTCTTCTCTTACAATTGATTGTATGTATGGTTTCCCTGTATGTATTAAAAGACCTGACGCAGCGTTCGGAGCTTGTCAAATGCGCTTTCTTTATTTTGGCAACCTATTGCATCCTATATACCGCTTATTTCTACTTCCAGGAAGGAGATATTACCAAAATCAACTGGCATCTTTTTATCTATTTCGGAATCAACTTCCTGTTTGTTATGTTTACTTATCCATTTATTTATATCATCGAAAAAGTATTTGGATATATATCGAACGTGACTCTGGTGGAACTTTCCGACATCAATCGCCCCGCCTTGAGAGAATTATCGGAAAAATGTCCGGGAACCTTCCAGCATTCCTTGCAAGTTTCGATGCTGGGAACAGCCGCCGCCGCCAAAGTAAATGCTAATCCTCAATTAATAAGGACCGGCGCCTTGTATCACGACTTGGGAAAAATGGCAAATCCCGCTTTCTTCACTGAAAACAAAATAGGAGACAATAACCCCCACTCTACTCTTTCGCTCAAAGAAAGCGCAAAGATCATCACAAATCACGTTCCCGATGGAGTCAAAATAGCCGAAAAGAACAACATTCCCCAGGCAATCATCAAGTTTATCCAAACCCATCACGGCAAAGGCAAGGCCAAGTATTTCTATTATACCTATCTGAATCAACATCCGAACGAACCGGTCGATGAAAAAGACTTTTCCTACGACGGAAGTAACCCCGATACCAAAGAAACCGCTATCCTGATGATGGCAGATTCCGTAGAAGCCGCATCCCGCAGTCTAAAAGAATACACAGAAGAATCGATCCGCAATTTGGTCAATAAGATCATCGACGGACAAATAACAGACGGATTGATGCAAGAAGCTCCTCTGACATTCAAAAACATAACAGATATAAAAGAAGTGTTTGTCGAAAAACTCATGTCGGTCTATCATTCCAGGATATCCTATCCTGAATTGAATAAATAGACCGCATTTTCTTCTTTTATTTTTGATTTTTTCAAAGAAAAAAGTATATTTGCAAATCGAACATAGACACAAATATAATGTATTATCGTATTTTCTTTTTATTATTCCTTTTTCCAATGCTTGCACAAGCAGTCAATCAGGAAGAAGAACTGTTAGAAAAATTATCCCTTGCCAAAGGAGAAGATCGCCTTCCTGTAATTCTCCAGCTGCAACAATTTTATCTTTATGAACCCATGGACTGGGTATATAACAATCAACTTTTGACGGAAGCTCGCGATATGCAAAATATAAAATATCAATCCATTGCACTAACTAACCGCGTTGCTTATTATTATCGTAAATTTCATACCGACAGCGTCTTTTTTTATGCTGAAAAAGCAGAACAATTTCATCGCAAACACAACTGTTATAAAGATCTTTATTTAGCTAAACAAATGCTTCTCTTCCGATTATTTGATCAAGGAAAATACAGCGAAGGATTAGATATGGCAATGAATATATTTGATGAAATTCAAAAATTAGACAACAGAGAATTGATGATTACCGGTTATGTCATAATGGCCGATTCTTACAAATATCTTGGATTCAACACCGAAGCCATCCGCTACTTCAAAGAAGCACGCGCCCAAGGATTTCCCGGCGAAGAATCTCCCTATAAAGTATTAGAATGCTTCGAATCCATGGCTAATTGCTATCAAAACATGAACATGAAAGATTCTTTGTTTGTCTATACCGATTCATTGGATATGGAAATCAATAAAATTAACATCAAATATCCGACTTTCAATGTTGAAGAATTCAAAATTTCCGTACTTCTCTATAAGTCATTTTATTATATAGAACAGAAAGAATATGAAAAAGCCTGGAGATATATCGAAAAAGCCGATAGCATGATTGAAGGAAAAGCATTTCCTATTCAGAGTTTCCTGTCCGACGAAAAGAAAATGCGCTATTATAATGCTATCGGTAATTATGAAAAAGCCAATCAATACTATAATATTTGCTTGAATTATACTAAATCCAGACATTGGGAAAGTGAAACTCGAAATTTGCTTCGGTTTAAAGCAGTCGCTTATGCTAAACAAGGAAGAAATACTGAAGCTATTGAAGTTTATAAAGAAATGGAACGTCACATAGACTCAATAAATAAAGAACGATTTCTCACCGACCTGAATCATTTTAGAATAAGCCATATCGAGGAAAAAGCAAAAGATGAAATTCTCTATCATAAAGAACGATATCGATTAACCGCTCATCTCAATATTCTTTTCTCAATCTTAGTTATCATTCTTCTTTTCACATGTATTTTGATTTGGATTCACTTACGGGCTATGAAAAAGAAAAACTATTCGCTTTTCCTTCAACTAAAAGACCTGAGTGAGACAAAAATGAAACTACTTCAATTCAAAGAAATGGTTCAAATGCGTATAAGTAATAACCAAGACAGTCGAACCACAGAAGACAAACTCTACGACAAAGTAGAAACTTTTATGAATAAAAGCTTACCCTATCTGAATTCTGATTACTCAAGAAAGGATTTAATTCAGGATATGGGAACCAATGAAACCTACTTATCAAAGGCAATACGTAAAGGAATGAACATGTCAATTAACGAATATATCAAACATTGGCGTGTAGAATATGCCAAATACACCCTTTTGCAGGATATGAACCTCACCATAGAACAAATAGCCTACGACTCCGGCTTCTCTTCCCTGCGCAACTTCTATCGCACCTTCAAAGATGCTTACGGCATGTCTCCTTCCGAGTTCCGCAATTATGTAAAGAAGTGAGAGAAAATTAAGTCTTTTGAAAAGTCGTGGAGCTGGAGGGAATCGAACCCTCGTCCAAACGAGGAATTAATTAGCTTTCTACATGCTTATCTTCGCTTAAGTTTTCGATTGCAAGCAAGACCGAAGCTACCAACTTGCAACTTATCCTCTTAGTTTCGCTTAGAGTCTGAGGCTTACCCTAAACTATCCCCGATATTGCTGCACCATCTTGTTCGGATTGCTTCGGAGCGAGAGCTTCCGGATGATGTCTTGTTCCAACTCCTAGAGCCGGAATAAAGCTTAAGATCTACTATACTTCGATCAAGCTGCAAGAGCGTAATTATTTTCGCCAGTTAAAATTTTGTCATCCGAGATTAAAGTGCCGAACAACGACGCACTGCATGCTTACTAACCACTTCTGCCCGCTGTCAAAACCAGTCAGCCCCATTATTTGGGGACGCAAAGATAGTAAAAAACATCTAGATAACAAAACAAGATTTCACAGAAAGGAGGTTTTAAGATCGCATTTCACAACTTCCATTGAAAGTGGCGCCGGGTTCTATTTCCAAGTTCTTAGTAATTACTTTTCCTTGAAAGACAACCGAAGCTCTTAAGGATAAAGTATCTTCGACATCCATATCTCCTTGTATGGTTCCCATCAAATCGGCATCCACACAACGGATATTGCCAATAATCTTGGCATGCGCTCCAATAACTACTTTGCCTTTACAATCTATGTTTCCTTCGATTTTACCATCAATACGGATATCTTCTTCAACAATCAATTCTCCTCTTATGATTGTCCCCGCTCCTATACTATTATGTGTATTACTTGGAAAAATAGAATCTTTAGTTTTGAACATAATTAAAGTATTTATCTGCAAAAATAACATTTATTTGGAACTTGACAAACAAATATCTACTTTTGTGTGCTTCAAAATTAAAAAAGAGCCGAAATGCACTACATTGAACTAAACGAAATGCAGTTTTTCTCCTATCATGGGGTCTTGAAACAAGAACGCATCGTAGGAAATAGTTATCGTATCAACCTAAAATTAACCCTCGATCTTTCTAAAGCCATAGAGTCCGACCAAATTGAAAATACTATCAACTATGCCGAAGTGTACGCTCTTTTAAAAGAAGAAATGAACCAACCCTCTAACCTATTAGAGCATGCTGCAGGAAGAATGGTTTGCCGATTGAAGCAAACCTTCCCACAGATTCAACAAGTTGAGTTGCGCTTAGCCAAGAATAATCCGCCGATGGGAGGAGATATTAAAGAAGCTGCCGTAACGATTATCGACTGATAAGCATTCCGCTTGCTACTTCGTCGGCTTTCGTTTTTCCTTGTAATAGTTCAACGATTTTCAATCCGAAACAAATGGCAAAACCGGGTCCTTTTCCTGTAATTACATTATCATCTACTACCACTCCGTCTTCTACGTGAGTAGCTCCGATTAAGGTAGATTCAAAGCTAGGATAACAAGTTGCCTTTTTCCCTTTTAGGATTCCCAATCCGCCTAATACTAAAGGAGCGGCGCAGATTGCAGCGATATATTTTCCTTCGTTATTGTATTTTACCAACCACTCTTTCAGTTCTTTATGCTCATTCAAATTACTAGCACCGGGCATTCCTCCGGGAAGAATCAAAATATCCCCTTCCGCAAGGTCTACGTCATTAAATAACTTATCCGCCAATACAGTATTTTTGTATGCGCTTGTTACTTCCCTTTGATTACTAATAGATACAGTGGTTACGTCCAATTCTCCACGGCGCAGAACGTCAATCGTTCCTATAGCTTCGATGTCTTCAAAGCCATTCGCCAGAAAAACAAATGCTTTTTTCATAAATCTTACATATAAAATTCGTATTCACGACAAATATAATCATTTTTCAGTTATCAGTTATCAAATAAAGGACTAAAGAGGAGAATCATCTTGCTTATTAAAAATATGCATATTATCTTTGGCAACGGAACATTGATTATAGACATTAAAAGAACGTTGGAAAATAAGATATGGCAATAAATGCGACACTAAAAATAGCAGACTCTAGTTTTGATATTTTACATTGCAAGTGCGGATTTAGGAAAGAGACAGACTCAAAAGGTTATCCAATGGGAGGAGCTTTAGGGGGAGATATATTCATATCCTTAGAATCAACGGAAGAAACCTTGTTGTTAGAGAAGTTATTAACTAAGGATCCGGTTCCTATCTCCGGCAGCTTGGAATTTTGGAACGAAAATGAAGCTTCTCGAATAAGAAGGTTAGATTGGTCGGAAGCTTATATTTATTCAGTAGGCGAAACTATGCAAAATAGTTCCGGTTTGCCGATGATAATGACCTTAAAAATCACTCCATTGCGATTAGATATTAATCGGGATATACGTATCGATCGTAGATTTCCAAAAACTTATGGGTTTTGGTGGGAAGAATACAAGCCGGAAGAAGAAGCTGAGATAGTCCAAACTACAGAAGAAAAAGTTATGGTTAGAACCTTAGATGGTTCGGATTCGGGATATGTTAATGAAAAATTGAAATATAAAGTTACGGGATATAATATTTATCCGACTGACACTGATCGTAAAAATGTAAAGTGGAAAATCAAGATTGACAAAAAGGAGATAGACCTTGAACAACAAGGAGAAGAAATAGAATTAAAACTGAAACCGGATTGGCTTGAGAAAACAATTGTGGTAATGCCTTATTTAGACAGTCCAACTGTTGATGTGAGTCATGAAACAGAAGTAAAAAGATTTAAAACTCGCTTTTTTGCAAGATCGAAAAACTGGGCTGGCAAAACTCCTGACAGACGTATATCGGAAGATATGACGTATGGTAAGAAAACTCCTGAAGAGGTGTTAAAAATAAATAGGTTGTTTGGAATCCAATTAAATGCCTCTGATAAAGAATTATTTACAGAGATGCGCCTTTTGGCGAGCGCAGGTTCTATCAAAGACGGAAATGACAATTCACAAGCATTAGTGAGTCATTTCAGGAAGAATACCGGAAAAACCTTTTCTAGTGCCTATATGGATAAAAGATTAAAAAATCATCCTACATT
>DAIPZW010000039.1:0-9436 GCA_036781965.1 Bacteroidales bacterium | reverse complement strand
CTGCATAAAGACTGCGGCTAGGCTGCAGTGATCCTGCAACCGTATTGCAGTAAATGTTTTTTCTGTTTTATTTATTAGATATACCTGTTGAAACATGATGAAATTTCCATTTTTATTAGATATATCAAATAAATTATTTATTTTTGCAGGGAATAAATACAATTATTATGGACTGGTATGGAATGACAGATGCTGCGATTGTGGCTGAACTAGGAAAAAGAATAAAGGAAACTCGTGCGAAAAAGAGGTTTTCCCAAGTAGAAGTTGCCAATCGATCCGGATTAAGTGTGTTCACTATTAGTCAAATCGAAACAGGCAAAAATACGTCTCTCTTATCGCTTGTTGCTGTTATGCGTGTATTAAAGTTATTAGAAAATATAGAAGATTTGATTCCCAAACAAACCATCAGTCCTGTTAGTCTTTTGAACCAGCAAAAAAAGAAAAAACAATAAAAAATGACGAATCAACCTTTAATAGTTTCGATTTGGGGACAACAAGTTGCCGCAGTAGTATGGGATACTGAGCGTGAGTATGCAGTCTTGGAATTTTTTTCTGAATTTGAGAATGCAAATTTTGATTTAGCTCCGCTGATGATGCCTTTGGAAGATATTAAGCGTGGCGACAGAACTTATTATTTTCCCTCTCACAAAAATAAAACTTTCAAAGGCTTGGCTGGACTATTAGCAGATTCCCTCCCTGATGATTATGGAAATCAAATTATAGATGAATGGTTTGCAAGCAAAGGGTTAAGTGGGTTGGAGTTTAGTCCTATTGATCGATTGAGCTATGTAGGCAAGCGAGGTATGGGAGCATTGGAATTTGAACCGGCTCAGCACAATCCATTATTAGATGAGTCTTCTATTATTGAAATCTCCCATTTAACTGAGCTTGCTAAAGAAGCCTTGGGAAAACGAAAAGAATTTCAAGCCGGATTGATAAAAGGTGAGGATAAATCTTTATTTGATATTTTGAAAGTTGGAACTTCAGCCGGCGGAGCAAAGCCTAAAGCTATTATTGCCATAAATGGAGACATGTCTGAAGTTCGGTCCGGACAAGTCAATGCACCCGGAGGATTCTCTTATTGGTTGCTTAAATTTGACGGACTTGAAGCAGGTAAAGTAACGGAAAATCCACTTGGCATAGGCCGAATTGAATATGCTTATTATAAAATGGCAATTGATTGTGGTATTCAAATGACCGAATGTCAACTATTTGAAGAAGGAGAATATGCTCACTTTATGACAAAGAGATTTGACCGAACTGATTCGGGAGCTAAATTTCACACACAAACTCTTTGTGCAATAGCCCATTTTGATAGGGATGAACGTTATTCCTACGAGCAAGCATTTCAAGTAATGCGCCGAATGAATCTTCCTTATCCGGATATGGAACAGTTTTACCGTCGAATGATTTTCAATATTGCAGCTCGCAATCATGATGACCATACAAAAAATCATTCTTTTATCCTTAAGCCGAAAGAAGAATGGCGTTTAGCTCCAGCGTATGACCTTTGTTATTCTTATTCTTCAACGGGAAGGTGGACTAACCGTCATCAAATGTCAGCCAACAATAAACGAGACGATTTTACTTATTCGGACTTATTAGCAGTAGGGGAAAACATGGGCATTAAAAAAGCAAAAATCATTATTGAAGAAGTAATGGAAGTTATTTCTCATTGGGATAAATATTCCGTTGATTCAGGCGTTAGTAAATCACATAGAGAACAGATTGCTAAAAATCTGCGATTATTATAAGCGGAAAGAAACAAGAAGAAAGGAGAAATACTATATTTTGAATCTTAAATTTGAAATACTTACCTTTGTGAAAAATACATTTTATGGAGCCTGCGCTTTTTCTTATTCCTGTTACTTTGGGCGATACATCGGTGGAGCAAGTTCTTCCTGTTTATAATAAGGAAATAATACTTCCTATTCGCCATTTCATCGTGGAAAATATCCGATCAGCTCGGCGTTTTTTGAAGCAAGTGGATAGGAATATGCCTATTGATGAGATTGTTTTTTATGAATTGAATAAGCATACGAGTCAAGAGGTATTATCTACTTTCTTGAAACCTTTGGAAAGCGGATTGAATATTGGTTTACTTTCTGAAGCTGGCTGTCCTGCTGTTGCAGATCCGGGAGCACAAATTGTAAGTCTTGCTCAAAAGAAGCGAATAAAAGTAGTGCCTCTGGTAGGACCTTCTTCGATTTTATTGGCATTAATGGCTTCGGGATTTAATGGTCAGAGTTTTGCCTTTCATGGTTATCTTCCTATTGACAAAGAAGAAAGGAATCATAAACTTAAACAATTAGAAAATAGACTTTTGACGGAAAATCAAACGCAATTGTTTATTGAAACTCCTTATAGAAACGATAAGTTGTTGGAGGATATTATCAAAATCTGCAAACCAACGACTCTGTTGTGCATTGCGGCGGATATAACTTTGCCTGATGAGTTTATTCAGACTCGTTCGATAGCGGAATGGAAAAAGAATTTACCTCAAATAGGGAAACGTCCGTGCATGTTCGCTTTGGGGAGTTGAGAGAGGAGAATTGAGAACCTCTCCCTAACCCTCTCCCAAGGAGAGGGAACAAAACTAATAGAAAAAAGTCTCCTTCTTGGGAGGAGATTTAGAGGAGGTAATTTATAATGATTTACATCTACTGCGAAGAAAAAATAAATAGAAAGCGTTTGTCTTATGTGTTGAATCATTTACTGAAGACAAGCTGGGACGTGGATTATATAATCACGTCTGATGAATCTTTTTTTTTGAGTAAAGAGGAGGTTCGTATTAATTATTCTGCTCGTAAGTTTGAAAATACATTATGGATTATCCCTAATGATTTGATGTATCAAGATTCTCTTGAATATCACCGACCTACTGATATAAGTGAATGGCGGGGCGTACTTTCTTTCTTTCAGAATAGCGAAGGGGATATTCCTTTTGACCTTTTTGCTACTACGTTTTATCTTTTGACTTGTTATGAGGAATATATGCTAACGGATAAAGATGAGCATGGACGTTTTCCACATAAAAGTTCATTGTTGTATAAACATAATAGCTTAGAAGTCCCTGTAATAGATCGTTGGAGTGATCTGTTGCGGCAAGAAACATTGAAAAGAAAAGAAACGTCCATATTTAAGAAACGAACTTATCGTATGGTAAGCACTTACGATATTGATGCTCCTTATATATATAGGTATAAAGGTTTAGTAAAGACCACAGGACATCTTGTCAATGATTTTTTACATGGGCATATTTCTGAAGTAAAGAACAGAATCAATACTTGTATGTCCAAGCAAAAGGATCCTTTCTTTGATGCGCTTCATTATATAATAGACAAGGAAAAAGAATTTAACCGAAACTATTATTTATTTATCCTTGCCGGAGGAAACAGTGAATATGATCGTTCTCGAACTAAAGAGCCTAAGGAGTTTTATGCTTATTTGAATAGTTTGGATAAATCAATAATTGGCGTTCATCCTTCTTATTATAGTATTTGTAAAGGCGGAAAATTATTAAAGCAAGAGAAAACCATCCTTGAAAAGAGTTTGAATCGAAAAATGACGGATAGTCGTTTTCATTTCCTTCGCTTAAAGACTCCCGATTCTTACTTGGAATTAATTAAGCACGGCATAACAGACGATTATTCTTTGTGCTTTTCGGGAGCATCCGGCTTTCGTTCAGGAACTTGTATTCCCTATCCTTTTTATAATCTATTGGAAGATAAAGAATATCCTGAATTGATGCTTCATCCTACTATCATGATGGATTCCACACTCATTATTAATCAAAAGTTATCTCCCGAAGAAGGATTAATGAAGATAAAACAGTTGATCGATCAGAGCAAACAGTCGGGAGGAGACTTTGTTGGTCTTTGGCATAACTCCAATTTAGCAGGCATTCCTGACAAAAATCCGTGGAAAGAAGTATATTCCGAAAGCCTTCGTTATGGTTATTCGCTTGAAAATAACTAAATTTGTAGCGACTTATATATTTATAAATAAATGCTTATACATAATTTAAACGAAAACAATACCGTTTTAAATCGATTCGTTGCCGAGTTGAGGCATGTGGATATTCATAGCGATCGTCTTCGTTTTCGCAGAAACATTGAACGTATTGGAGAAATTATTGCCTACGAAATAAGTAAAACATTGGTTTACGAAGAAAAAGATATACAGACCCCGCTGGGTATTTCCCGTATGTCGATTCCAAAAGAAGATAATTTGGTATTAGCAACCCTTCTTCGTGCCGGTCTACCCTTCCATCAAGGATTTTTACAGATTTTCGATCGTGCCGACAATGCTTTTGTTTCGGCAGTAAGAGAATATATCGGAGATGATCACAAACATTTTGAAATAAAAGTGGAATATTTGTCTTCTCCATCTATAGAAGGCAAGACATTAATCATAGTAGATCCGATGCTTGCTACTTGTGGTTCTTTGGAGTTAGCATATAAAACCTTGCTTAAACGCGGTACTCCTGCCCAAATTCATATCGCTTGTGCTATTGCAAGTAAACAAGGGATCGAAGCGGCTACTAAAATTTTTCCTTCCGATAATACAACCATCTGGGCAGCGGCTATAGATCCGGAATTAGACGAAAAAGCCTACATTGTTCCCGGATTAGGCGATGCCGGCGACTTAGCTTATGGCGAAAAACTATAACATGAGCGATTACGACATAAGATCTAATCAATTAAACGAGAAAGAAAGGGAGTTTGAAAATGCTTTACGCCCACTTTCCTTCCATGGTTTTAACGGACAAGATAAAGTCGTAGAAAACTTAAAGGTTTTCGTGGCGGCTGCTCGTATGAGAATGGAAGCTCTCGACCATGTTTTGTTGCATGGGCCTCCCGGATTGGGAAAAACAACTCTTTCTAATATTATTGCCAATGAATTAAATGTTGGTTTTAAGATTACTTCCGGCCCTGTCTTGGATAAACCCGGAGACTTAGCCGGTCTTTTGACTTCTTTAGATAAGAACGATGTCCTTTTTATCGATGAAATCCATCGTTTGAGCCCTGTTGTGGAAGAATATTTATATTCCGCGATGGAAGATTACCGCATCGACATCATGATAGATAAAGGACCAAGTGCTCGCTCTATTCAAATCGACTTGGAACCTTTTACTTTGGTGGGGGCAACTACCAGAAGCGGACTTTTAACTTCTCCGCTCCGAGCGCGCTTTGGTATCAATTTGCATTTGGAGTATTATGATATAAAGACCTTAGCCGGAATTGTTGAGCGTTCGGCTGCTATTCTTGATATTCCTTGCGAAGAGGATGCTGCGCATGAAATAGCTTCCCGAAGTCGGGGAACTCCTCGTATTTGTAATGCTTTATTAAGACGTGTACGTGACTTTGCCCAAGTGAAAGGCTCGGGACGTATCGACAAAGCCATTGCTTGTTTTGCTTTAGAGGCTTTAAATATCGATAAATACGGCTTAGATGAAATTGACAATAAGATATTATTGACTATTATTGATAAATTCAACGGCGGACCGGTTGGTTTGACAACTATTGCTACTGCTTTAGGGGAAGATGCCGGAACGATTGAAGAAGTATATGAGCCTTTCTTGATTAAAGAAGGTTTTTTGAAAAGAACCCCTCGCGGAAGAGAAGTTACAACATTAGCTTATACTCATTTGAACCGTCAACGCGGAAACGAACAAGGAATGTTATTCTAAATCCTATATGTCAGGGACTAAATCACTAGCAAAAGACAGCGTTATCTACGGAGGAAGCACCATCTTGGTTAAGATGATCAACTGGTTGCTTACGACTCTTTTTACTTATACCTTAGCAAGAGAAGATTTTGGTATGATGACTAATCTTTATGCATACGTTGCGCTGATTATTGTTATACTTACCTTCGGATTGGAAACCGGATTTTTTCGTTTTGCCAATCAACCTGATAAATATAAGCCTTCTACTGTTTATTCGACTTGTATCCTTTCGGTCAGTGCTATTGTTATTCTTTTTCTTTTCGTATTCTTACATTTTCTTCCTCAGATAAGACCTTTTATTTGGAGCAATGAAATCCCTGATTCTTATATTCGCTTAGTAATTATCATACTAAGTATGGACGCTTTCAGTGCCATTCCTTTCGCATATCTTAGATATAAGAAGAAATCTAAGAAGTTCGGTGCATTGAAAATATTAAATGTGATTCTATACACCGGATTTTGTTTATTCTTTTTGGTTGCTTGTCCTTGGATTGATAAAGTAAAGCCCGAATTAATCGCTTGGTTCTACAATCCCGACTATAAGTTAGGCTATGTCTTTGTTTCAAATTTATTAGCAACCGCTATTCAAACCTCTTGCTTACTTCCCGAACTGACAGGATTTAAGTATCGCTTTGACTTTTCATTAGTTAAAAAACTGTTTACTTATTGTTTGCCTTTAGTCATCATGGGAATTGCCGGAATGAGCAATCAAGTAGTCGATAAAATCGTTTTTCCTTTGGTCTATCCGGGTTCTCCCGAAGAAGGTTTTGCAGAATTAGGAATTTATAGTGCTTGTTTTAAGATAGCTCTTATCATGATGATGTTTACACAAGCGTTTCGTTATGCCTACGAGCCGTTTGTTTTTGAAAAGAGCAAGGATAAAAATGCCAAACAAAGCTATGCCGACATCATGAAATACTTTGTCATTCTGGGTTTACTTATTTTCCTTGCCGTAACGTTCTACTTAGATATTATTAAATACTTCATCAGCCCCGATTATTTTGATGGATTGGGGATAATTCCTATTGTTTTGATGGGAGAATTGTTTTTTGCTATCTATTATAACCTGTCTATTTGGTATAAACTGACGGATAAAACTTTTTGGGGAGCTATTTTTTCCACGCTTGGCTGTTTAATTATTATAGGAATCAATATTATTTTTATTCCTTACTATAGTTATTGGGCTTGTGCTTGGGCTGCTTTGATAGGCAACGGACTTATCATGATTCTTTCCTATTTTATCGGTCAAAAATATTATCCTGTCCGTTATGATTTGAAGACTACCGGCGGATATTCCCTACTTGCTATCATCTTATTCGCTATCTCTTATTATATCCCCATAAGCAATAAATGGTTACACATGGGATTTAATACTATCTTGATAGGAATATTCCTGTTTATCATGATAAAACGAGATATTCCGCTAAAAGAAATTCCTATTCTTAATAGATTAATAAAGAAACGATCATGATAATAAACGAAAAAGACATTCGACACGAATCTATTCTTGATGCTGCGCGATTAATAATGACTGCCGCTCGAACTGCACCTAAAGCGAGAGGAATTGACGTACTAGAAATTATCTTGATAGAGGGCGAAGAGATAAAAACGCTTTCCGAAACCCTTCATCAATTAGGCGAAGAAAGAAACATGGAGTTTATGCTTCGCGATGCTCATAATATTTTATACGCCGAAGCTATTCTTTTAATCGGAACTAAGCAACAAGTATTAGGATTAAACTGCGCTTATTGCGGATACTCCGTTTGTGCCGATAAACCCGAAGCAATTCCTTGCGCAATTAACTCAATAGATGTCGGAATTGCTGTTGGTTCTGCCTGTTCCAAAGCAGCAGATTTAAGAGTAGATAGTCGTGTTATGTTTTCTGCCGGATATGCTGCCCAACATATCGGTTGGCTACCCGATTGTCGCTCTATTTTAGCCCTACCTCTTACGGCTTCTTCCAAAAATCCTTTTTTTGATAGGAAGTAGGAAATTTAAACAGTTAGCGTATCTACTCACAATCGACTATCGTATAAAAATTATCCGAGACTTTATCCTTTGCATAAGGACTTTGTTTACACATAATGATATTTTTAAGTTTACCGGCACTGTTATAAAAAAGAGTGGTTAGGTTTTTACTCGCACTCAAGTCTAATGTACCTATTCTGTCGGATCTATCTACTGCAACATAGCTTAGCTTATTGCAATTTTTCAGATTCAGATCTTCCACAATATTATCTAATAAAACCACCTTCGTAATGTTGTTACAGTTAGATAAATCAATGGTAGAAATATTATAGTTATAAATTAAATTGAATGATTTAAGCTTCGTGTTTTTTGTTAAATCGATACTATTATAATCACTGTATCTATCTTGAAAAAACTCAAGATTCACATTGTTAGATATGTCTATATTTGGCAGATATACACTTCTCAGATTTAGTATTCTAAGATTCACATTTTTCGAAATATTCAAGCTCTCTAATCTCGTTTCGGCGTTTGGAGTATCTCCCTTCGATATCTTAAGTCTTTCAAGTTTGGGATTGCCGGAAAAATCTAAACTTTTAATTTGGTTATTCCATATTATTACATCTTCCAACTCTTTGCATTCGTCTACTTTCAAATACGAAAAATTATTATACTCTAATATAGCCTTTTTAAGAGAACTCATCTTATTTAAGTCCAAAGTAGCTACACATCCGTTCGAAGTATAAAAAAGAGAGGTCGCATGGGGAGCGTCGATATTAAGTTCTCTTAAACATCTGACTCTCTCAATCATTATGGCTTTTGCATTTTTCAACTCTAAATTAATTTTGCTTAATTCAGAGCTCATGCCAAAGGCCGGATTATTATCGTAAATCGAAAGTGTTATTAAGTTAGGAAGAGTTAGATTTAGGCTTTTTATAGTGTTGTCGTAAATGTTTACAAGAATAGCAGCTTCTAATCCTTTTTCTATTGTAATATCTTCAAATCTGAAGTCTTGAAAATTAAGATAAATAACCCTATTCTCTCCATAAACTTCAGCAATAAGTACACCTGAAAGGTTAAAATTTTTGGGATTATCTATATTTTCCAAATCTATGTCCCACGGGCGGAATGCATTTTTACCTGTATTGGTCAAAGAGTTCTGAATAGCGTATAAGGCTTCAAGGTCTTCTTTTAAACTTCCCTTTGGAGGCTGATTATAAGCAGGCATCCAAATTGTACCATTCCAATAATAATAACCTTTAGGATACTTAGGTTCATTGATATTTGTGTTAAATACAATTACTGCCTCATCTGTAAAAAAACCATGAGCTTTATACAAAATATCTTTAGGAACGCTAATGGTATCATTTAAGTCAAGTTCTGTTATAATTCCTTGAGAATTAGCAGGTATTACTTGTAGGAATAATATTGCGAATAATATGATCTTTATTTTTTGCATCTTTATTAGTAATGAAATATTTTAAGCTTTTATTTCCTCTTTAAATATGGAATGTTTGAAATTTAATTAGTAAAATCAACTTCCTTCTTATTTAAAAAGGATTGAGCAAAGATACAATATTAATTATATTTTCCGGTTGATACATATCATGGAGAGTAATATTATTATCTCATCGTTCTTGTTTTCTGTTTTTTTGTATATAAATATAAGTATGTCTGATTTTTAGATAAGTAAATGAGCATAATTAGTTTATATTATATAGGATTTGTAACTTTGCC
>DAIPZW010000038.1:0-9467 GCA_036781965.1 Bacteroidales bacterium | reverse complement strand
TGTAAAAAAAACAATTAAAGAGGATAATCTCAAAGACTCTAATGAATAATAATATTAAAGTATCCATAGTAACTCCTTCTTATAATCAAGGTCAATTTATCGAAGAAACTATTCTTTCGATTCTTAATCAAACCTATAAGAACATAGAATATATTATTGTTGATGGTGGCTCTACTGATAACACCATGGAAATCATCAACAAATATAAAGATAAAATAGACATCATTATAAGCGAAAAAGATAATGGACAAACGGATGCTATTAACAAAGGATTCCGACTAAGTTTAGGTACTTTAGTAGGCTGGATAAACTCAGATGATTTCCTATATCCTGAATGTGTTGAACGTTTAGTTAAAAAATATATTGAATACCCCAATGCTGCTATATATTACAACGCAAGTTTAGATTATATTGATGAAAACAGTAAATATATTAGAACCAATCATCGGGAAATAACAAACAAAGAATTTTTACTGAGAACAAACTTCGCCGTTATTCAGCCCACCTCTTTTTACAATAGAGAATTGGTCAAAAAAGCAGACTACTTAGATGAAAAAATTAGATACTGCATGGATTTAGATTTATGGTTAAAACTATTAGAACATGGTGATATTTGTAAAGTTGGAAATATTTCCTTAGGCGCTTTCCGGGTATGGCAACTATCCAAAACCTCGAACGAAATATTCAAATTTTTGCCTGAAATAAGGAAAACCTTATTAAAACACGGAGCTAAAATAACAGATAAAAGTGTACGTAGCACATTCTCTTTAATCTTCCGCTTCAGAATAGAATCATTAAAAAAAATCATTAAAAAAAATCTTGTATGAAAATTATTCATGTTTTATTTTCGATGTTAAGCGCAGGTGGAACAGAAACAATGTTGATTGATATAATAAATCAACAATCAAAAACAGCAAAAATATTTCTAATAATTATAAACAACGAAGTTAGTGAGAAATTAATTGCAACAATTAATGATAAAGTAGAAATAATCTCTCTACGTAAAAGAATTAATGATAAGATCGACTTAATAAGAACGTTTTATAAAATACATAAACTTGTACGTCAAATTAATCCCGATATAATTCATAGCCACGATCATAACCTAATTCCTCTTTTCTTTCAATGGCGAAAAAAAACCTTTTACACGCCACATATATTGAATATTCCAACTCCTTATTTACGTTTTTACAGAAAAGTATTCGCCATATCGAAAGCCGTCCAAGAAGATCTAAAAACACGAGCCAATATTGATGCTTTATTAGTCTATAATGGAATCCATGTGGATGAATATCTACAAAAAGAAAGTTATGAATTAGCAGAAAATAAAACGTTATCTATTATACAACTCGGGCGGTTATCTTGTAAGAAAGGACAAACAACCGCAATCGAAGCCATTGCTTTATTAAAAAGTAAATACCCCTTGGTGAAAATCCATCTCGATTTTGTTGGAAACGGCGAAGACTTTGAAAAGCTGGACAGATTGGTAAAAGAGAAAAACCTTTCAGAACTCATTACATTTAGAGGGGTTCAAGACAGAGATTGGGTAAAAAATAATCTCCGTCAATATGATCTATTGATTCAACCTTCACTTTATGAAGGATTTGGTCTGACTATTATTGAAGGTCTCGCATCTGGGTTGCCCATAATAATGACTGACAGTGGAGGTCCAAAGGAAATTTTTGATATACTGCAGGCTGGAATAATAATAGAACCAAATAATCCTGAGGAGCTTGCAGAAAAAATTAAAAACATTTATGAGTGCTATTGTAATTCGACTATTAAAGATACACATTATCTACTACAAGACAGACAAAAACTTAATATATTTGATGTAAAAACGACAGCTCAGAATTACTTAGATAATTATATTAAATATCAACCACTATAGTTTTTCGTCAGGTCTGATAATGCAAAAGGCTGCCTAAAAGTAGACAGCCTCTCACTCAATCAAATAAATATTATCTTATTTGAATTTTTTCCACATTTTGCAAGCCGGAACTATCAATTCTCTGAATTAAATATATTCCTTTATCAAGATTTAATTCATTATAATTAAAATCGCCTTTAGTCTCATAAATTAAATTACCCATAATGGAATAAACTTTGGCAGCAATAATAGTATTATCATTAGAAATCGAATGAATAGATGTGCCTTCACTACGTTTAAGATAAAAGCAAACGTCATCGTTTGCAAACAAAGCAAAAGCTTTGCTTCTAACTCGACGTAACGAAAGACGTTACGCCGAACGAAAGATTAGTATTTTACTTCTTAGAAATTACTTCACTCTCAACTTTTCACTCTCAACTCTCAACTGTTAATGCATCAATTTATATAACAATTCGATAAGAAGTTTGCCCGGAGGAGTTCCCGTATTCCCGAAGCCTTTGCCTTTAGCATCAAATTCTCTTATCAAAGAGATGTTGTTCATAGTTTTAATAGGTTTATAGTTTTTCATAGCCGCCATATAATCATAAAGTTGAAAGTCAAAACGGAAATCTAATAAGTTTTTTAAGTTAGCCTGCGATTTATCTGTTTCAAATTGACAGATCATTAGGTTGGAAAAGAAGTTAAACAGAACGTTCAATGTCATTATATAAGGATTGGCTTTCTGATTCTGATCGAAATACAAAGCGATTCGATTGGCTTTCAGAATATCTTTAGACGCGATTGCTTTTTGTAGTTCAAAGTTATTATAATCTTTACTGATTCCAATATTGAATTCAATATCTTGAGGGCTAATGATGGTTTCTTTATTGGGAATAGCTATCGCAAGCTTATCCAATTCATTGGTCAGCTTACTTAAATCGGTTCCTAAATAATCCGCCAATAATTGTGTAGCCGAATGATCTATCTTTCTGCCCAAGCTATTCATATAAGAAATGATGAAAGCCGGAATTTGATTTTCATAATATTTCTTTGACTCAAAGCTAATGCCCGCCTTATCGATTTCTTTGGATAAAGGCTTCCGCCCATCTAGCTTTTTATACTTATGATTAATAACCAATACAGTCGATTTCAACGGAGTTTTGACATAATGAATCAACTCTTGTATATCTTTCAGGTCTTGCGCTTCCTTTACTACGACTAATTGTCTTTCAGCCATCATCGGATAACGTTTACAAGCATTGATTACTTGCGCAGCTGTAGTTTCCGAACCATAAACAATGGTTTGATTAAAGTCTCTTTCTGATTCTTCAAGTCCGGTTTCGACAATCAAGTCTGTCAATTTATCGATAAAATAAGGCTCTTCTCCCTGGAAAAGATAGACGGGAGAGAATTGCTTTTGCCTGATAGATTTTTCTATCTCCTGATAACTTATTTCTTTAGCCATAATTTACCATTCAAAACGAAGATGTTTCAATGTTCTATTTTCACTAATAATAGAAACCAACGATTCGATTCCTATACGAACATGTTCTTCCACAAAATTACTTGTTACTTCCAAATCGCTCTTTTCTGTTTTTATTCCTTCGGAAATCATCGGCTGGTCAGTTACTAATAGTAATGCTCCTGTCGGGATATGATTGGCAAATCCCACAGTAAACAAAGTAGCTGTCTCCATATCTATTCCCATTGCCCGAATTTGTTTTAAGTATTCCTTAAAGACTGTATCATGTTCCCAAACTCTGCGGTTAGTGGTATAAACAGTTCCTGTCCAATAATCTTTTCCTCTATCTCGAATTGCCGAAGAAACGGCTCTTAATAAGTTAAAAGCGGGAAGCGAAGGCACTTCTGATGGAAAATAATCGTCTGAGGTTCCTTCTCCTCGTATCGCAGCAATAGGTAAAATATAGTCTCCTACCGAATTGTGCTTTTTCAATCCTCCACATTTACCTAAAAACAAAACAGCTTTCGGTTCAATTGCTCCTAATAAATCCATAACTGTTGCGGCATTGGCAGAGCCCATTCCAAAGTTAATGATGGTTATTTCATTTGCTGAGGCATTAGGCATATTTGCATCTTTTCCAACTACCGGAACATTATGATATTCAGCAAATATCTCTACATATCTATTGAAGTTGGTCAATAAAATATATTCCGTAAACTCTTTTAGATGTCTTTTTGTATAACGCGGCAACCAATTTTCGACAATGTCTTGTTTTGTTTTCATAATTCACTAACTTTGAGAGCTGATTATTGGCAAGCAAAAATACAAAAAAAAAGAGAGTTTACACGATGAAACTGAATCTTCCTCCTATTGAGTTGAAAATAATAAACAAAGAAGGCAAAAATTTTGTCTTTGATCGTTTACGAAAACAATATGTAAGGCTAACTCCGGAAGAAGAAGTTCGACAGGTTTTTGTTTCTTTTCTTATTGATTATAAAGCTTATCCGGAAGGACTGCTTGCGAATGAAGTTGCAATACCTTTAGGTAAGACAAAGAAAAGATGCGATACGGTTTTGTATGATAAATTTCTTACTCCTTTATTAATTATTGAATTTAAAGCCCCTTCGGTGGAAATAAGTCAGCAAACATTTGATCAGATTGCTCGCTATGTATCAAGTTTAAATGCTCCTTGGTTGATTATATCCAATGGTTTGCAGCATTTTTGTTGTTATAAAGAAAAGGAAGAGTATGTTTTCTTAAAAGATATTCCCGATTATAATGAATTAATGGGTAGAATAAACTATCCATAAAACATGAAGAATCAGAATAACAGAGATCAACATAATGAGAGAACCTGATATTTTATTGATAATGCCCAGCCCTCTTACATTAACAATGCGTCTAAGCTTAGACACTAAATAAGTAATAATAAACCACCAGAACAAAGCTCCTGCCATAATCCCTAATAAACCGACCACCATTAAATAAGGATTACCATCCATCATGGATACAAATCCGAATTGGGCATAAAATCCCATCAAAATAAAAATAATTAAAGGATTAGAAAGGGTAAGGAGGAAAGCTGTCAGCATTCCTTGAACATAAGAACTGCCTCTTTCTTTCGGTTTTTGAAGATTTTTTGCCGGATTGGTGCGAAAAATATAAGCTCCGAAGAATAATAATAACAAACTACCGCCTATTTGAAGCGAGTCATGGTTGGTTTCGACAAAACTAGTCACAATACCCATCCCAAGACAAACTATAATGGCATAAATAACATCCGAAAAGGCAGCTCCTATACCGGAAAAAAACCCGTGCCAACGTCCTTTGTTCAAAGTACGTTGGACACAGAGTATTCCAATAGGTCCCATCGGAGCCGAAACTGCAATTCCTATAAGAAATCCTATAAGAAAGATCAAAGCGCGTTAATTTCTTTTAGTACTTCATTGGTTTTGCGAACAGCGTCTGCACTCTTTTCGAATAATGCTTTTTCTTCATTGTTTAATTTTACATCAACAATGCTTTCTACACCATTTCTTCCGATAATTGCAGGAACACCAATACAAATATCCTTTTGTCCGTATTCTCCTTCTAAGTATACACAAGAAGTAATCATACGTTTATAGTCATTAATGATAGCTTCTGCTACATAAGCGCCTGCTGCTCCCGGAGCATACCAAGCTGAAGTTCCTAATAAACCTGTTAATGTTGCTCCTCCTACCATTGTATCAGCAACTACCTTATCCAATGCTTCAGCCGATAATAATTGAGAAACAGGTAGTCCGTTATAAGTAGCCAATCTTTTTAAAGGAATCATGGTAGTATCCCCATGTCCTCCAATAACCATACCTTCTACTTCAGCAGGATTAACATTCAATGCTTTTGTTAAATAATATTTGAAACGAGAGCTATCTAATGCTCCTCCCATTCCTATAACACGATTTTTTGGAAGACCTGTTGCTTTATAAGTCAAATAGGTCATGGTGTCCATAGGATTAGAAATGATTACAAAAATTGCATTTGGAGAATGTTGAAGACAACTGCTTACAACACTTTTTACAATGTTTGCGTTTGTTCCGATTAATTCTTCGCGAGTCATACCCGGTTTACGAGGAATTCCTGAAGTAACAACAATAACATCTGAGTTAGCTGTAGCAGCATAATCATTAGTTACTCCGATTACATTGGTTTCAAACCCTAAAGTTTGAGCAGTCTGCAACATATCCATTGCTTTCCCTTCTGCTACACCTTCTTTTACGTCCAACATTACAACTGTGTCTGCAATTTTTCTAAACGCAATCACATTTGCACAAGTAGCTCCTACGTTACCTGCGCCAACAACGGTTACTTTTGCCATGATTATTTTTTATTTGTAAACTGATTTTTAATTATTGCTCCTTATCGCTTTTGCAAAAGTACAATAAGGAGATAAATAAAGAAAATAATTAATCAATTATAGTAATGATTTAATTTTTTCTTCAATGATTGCTTTTGTAGCTGCGCCTACATGTTTTTCTTTCAACTCTCCGTTTTGGAAAAATAAGATAGTAGGAATACTTCTCACATTGAATTCCACAGGAAGATCGTCACATTCGTCTACATTTACCTTTCCGATGTTTACTTTTCCTTCGTATTCTGTCGCCAATTCATCTACAATTGGAGAGATAGCTAAACAAGGGCCACACCATTCTGCCCAAAAATCTAATACTAAAGGTTTATCTCCTTGAAGATACTCTTTAAAGTTTGAATCTGTAATTTGCAATGCCATAATACACGTTTTTAATTTAATAAGTTATTTAACAGTTATTTCTATTTCTTTGTTTTCTAAGTAAGCAACTAATTTCTTGTCAATATTTACATTCGAGTTTGAGGTTACTAATGATATTGACAATTGTGTTTCCGGATCTTTTATATCAAAAAGTAAGCTGCTCTGACCCGGATTATCTTTTGTTAAAGCTGAAATATCAGCAATAAATGTTTGATCAATTAAGTCCAATGCCAAACTTATGGTCATACTACTTAATTCTTTTTCTTGCAAAAGAGACATCGTACTTATTTGAAACTGAATCCTGTCCGAATAATATTTAGATGGAGCAAAAACACCTTCTATATATAAATAGATATTCGATTTACAAAACTTTCCGTAATTAATATAATCATCTCCAAAAAGTGGAATTTCTGCATTTCCTGAGAAATCTTCCAATTTAAGGACTGCATAAGGATTACCTGTCTTGGTATATCCTTCTCTAATAGAAGTTATAACCCCTCCCATTCTTAGTTTTTGATTCAACGAATCAGTTTTTGCATCCTCAAATTGGTCCATTTTCAGATTACAAAAATAATTCAAAGTCACGTAATAATCGTCCAAGGGATGAGAAGATAAATAAATACCTACTAGTTCTTTTTCCTTAGTCAAACGTTCTAACGTGCTCCAAGGTTGAGCTTCAGGAATAATAGGCTTGGCTATCTCAACAGAATCCATTCCTCCGAACAGAGAGTTTTGAGAAAGATTTTTATCTTGTTGGTATCTGTTTCCATAACGGATAAGAGTATCTATAAACAGTTCCCCTTTCCCATTTTCAGCAAGAAACTGTTCACGGGATATTTCAGGGAAACAATCAAAAGCACCTGCAAGAGCCATTGACTCCAAATTTCTTTTATTACATGCCGTTAAATTAATTCTTTCTACTAAATTGAAAATATCTTTGAAGGATCCGTTCTTTGCTCGTTCTTCCAAAATCGCTTCAACTGCTCCGGCTCCTACATTTTTTACTCCACCTAAGCCAAAACGAATATCTCCACTTTTATTTACCATGAAGTTAAGATCCGACTCATTAATATCCGGAGGAAGCACTTTAATCCCCAGACTTTTACATTCATCCATGAATTTAGTTACCTCAGCAATATCATCCCTGTTTCGAGTTAAGTTGGCAGCCATAAACTCAGAAGGATAATTTGCCTTTAAGTAAGCCGTTTGATAAGATACCCAAGAGTAACAAGTAGCATGTGATTTGTTGAACGCATATTTAGCAAATTCAGACCAGTCGTTCCAAACTTTTTCCAGTTTCTCCAAAGGCTCGAATCCATTCTTTGTCGCTCCATCAATAAACTTAGTTTTTAACTCAGCCATCTTATCAAGCAACTTCTTACCCATAGCCTTTCTAAGCTCATCCGATTCGCCGCGAGTAAATCCTGCTATCAATCGGCTTAGGAGCATGACTTGCTCTTGGTAAACCGTAATTCCATACGTTTCCTTTAATACATCTTCCATTTCGGGGAAGTCATATATAATTTCAGTGCGCGCATGTTTACGATTAATAAAGTCCGGTATGTAAGCCATAGGTCCCGGTCGGTAAAGAGCATTCATAGCTATCAAATCCTCAAACTTGGTCGGCTTAAGCTCTTTCAAATATTTCTGCATTCCCGCAGATTCAAATTGGAATGTACCTATTGTCTGTCCATTACTATATAGTTCGTAGGTTTTAGTATCATCCATCGGGATTGTATTGATGTCAATATCAATATTCCGCGATTTTTTAATATTGGAAAGGGCTTCTTTAATTACAGAAAGGTTTTTAAGTCCTAGGAAGTCCATCTTAATCAGACCCACTGACTCTACAATAGAACCTTCATATTGCGTAACTAATAAATCTTCCCCTCCATTTTTATCTTTTGCTACCCGCAAAGGAACATGATTAGCCAAATCATCTGCACCGATAATAACTCCACAGGCATGAACGCCTACTTGTCTAACCGTTCCCTCTAACATTTCTGCATATTTGAGGGTATCCGTCAAACAATTATCATGAGATTGTAAAGCTTCTTTGAATTCCGGAATCAGTTCATAACAATTAGTTAGATTCACTTTAGCTGATTTTCCGTTTCTATCTTCCGGAAATGAGTTAGGAACTAATTTAGCCAAGCGATTGGTTTCGGAAAGAGGCAAACCTTGTACCCTTCCAACGTCTTTTATGGCTGATTTAGTAGCCATCGTTCCATAGGTAATGATATGAGCTACTTTTTCTTTTCCGTATTTTTCGGTTACCCAATTCAACACCTTGCCTCTACCATCATCATCAAAGTCAATATCAATATCGGGCATGGATATACGGTCGGGATTAAGGAACCTTTCAAAAAGAAGTCCATAAGGAAGCGGATCTATATCTGTTATTCCCAAACAATAGGCTACGGCTGAACCTGCTGCTGAGCCTCTTCCCGGTCCAACAGATACTCCCATATCACGAGCTGCTTGAATGAAATCTTGTACAATAAGGAAATAACCGGGGAATCCCATAGTTTTCATGGTTTCCAATTCAAATTCAATCCGATCCAAAACATCTTTGGAAACAGGATCTCCATACCTTTCTTTCGATTTTTGTAAGGTAAGTTCTCTCAGGTAGTCCGCTTCAAACTTAATTCGAAGCACTTTTTCATAACCACCCAATTTATCGAAGCGTTGATTGTCTTCTTTATTAAATTCTGCTCGTAAATCTTCTTCTGTATAACGTTCTTTGTATTCCTCTTCTGTTCCAAATTCTTCGGGAATAGGGAATCGAGGCATGATAGCATTAGAATTAATATTATAAAATTCTACTTTTTCTGCTATTTCTAATGTATTACTCAATACTTCGGGAA
>DAIPZW010000037.1:0-9485 GCA_036781965.1 Bacteroidales bacterium | reverse complement strand
CTTTCGATAGAAACACCTTTCGTAAGTGTCAGTGTAGCAAACGTATGACGGGCAACATGAAAACTTTCTTGAAAAACGAATAAAAACAAAACAGCGAAATTAAGGCGTAATCTGCTTATTATGAAGTGATCTGTGTTATTTTCCCAGTTCGTGAAAATACGCAAAATCGCACATTATAGCACAGTTTCAGTTACCAAACCGTTAGCTGGGTAGTTACCGAAACAGGAATAGGTAACAGGTGCAAATCACAGCAATTGAATCCGCCTCTTTTGCGCTGATTTACAATATTTTGCACAACAAAGAACGCTTATAGAATAGGTAATTTTACCAGTTAAAATATAAGCGTATGAAAGTAGAAAAATTCAAGGTTTTGCTCTACCTGAAAAAGAGCGGACTCGATAAATCGGGCAAAGCACCCATCATGGGAAGAATCACTGTGAACAACTCTATTGCACAGTTCAGTCTAAAGCTATCCTGTACCCCTGCTTTATGGAATTCCAGAGAGAGTCGTTTGGACGGCAAAAGTCAAGAAGCGGTTGAAACCAATGGCAAAATAGAAAAACTACTGCTTGCGGTTCATTCGGCGTTTGATACACTTGTCGAACGCAAGCAGTCTTTCGATGCAACAGCAGTCAAAGATATGTTCCAGGGTAGCATGGGAACACAAATGACCCTGCTGAAATTGCTCGACCGGCACATTGAGGAAATGAAAGCCCGCATCGGTATCGACCGTGCCGCAGCAAGCCAGAGTACTTGGCTGTATATGAGGCGCTATTTAGGCGATTTCATAGAAATGAAATTCAAGACCAAAGATATAGCTTTCGGTCAACTCTCAGAACAATTCATCCGTGATTTTCAGGATTTCATTTTGCAGGACAAAGGATTCGCGATGGATACCCTGCGTCATTATCTGGCAATCCTGAAGAAGATTTGTAAAATAGCCTACAAGGAAGGACATTCCGAGAAGCATTATTTTTCACACTACAAATTGCCGAAACAAAAAGAAACTACCCCAAAAGCGTTAAGCCGGGAAGACTTCGAGAAACTACGGGATTTGGAGATACCCGAAAGGCGACAATCCCATATAATAACGAAAGACTTATTTCTCTTCGCCTGTTATGCAGGTACCGCATACGCGGATGTGATAAGTATAACGGAGGAGAACCTTTTCCACGATGACGAAGGCAACCTGTGGCTCAAATACCGCCGGAAGAAAAATGAACTTCTGGGACGGGTTAAATTACTGCCGGAAGCGATTGCCTTAATCAAAAAATACAAAGATGAGAGCAGGGAAACCTTATTTCCGGCACAACATTATGCAACCCTCAGATCAAACATGAAAGCCTTACGAATCATGGCAAATCTATCGCAAGACCTTGTCTATCACGCCGGAAGACATTCCTTTGCTTCCCTTATCACGCTGGAAGAGGGAGTTCCGATAGAAACAATCAGCCGGATGCTCGGACATAACAATATCCAGACCACCCAAATATATGCCCGCGTTACTCCGAAGAAATTATTTGAGGACATGGACATATTTATAGAAGCTACCCAAGATTTAGTATTAATCCTTTAACATCATACCGATATGCGCAGTACATTCAAACTGTTATTCTACATTAACCGGAATAAAATAAAAACCGATGGCACCACAGCCGTTATGTGCCGGATAAGTATCGACGGCAAAAATTCCACACTTGCAACCGGCATCTATTGCCGGCCCGATGAGTGGAACACGAAAAAAAGCACAATCAAAACGGATAAGGAGAATTTCCTTCTTGCCGAGCTTCGTGAACGTATGGAACAGACATACGTTCGCTTGCTTAAAGAATTGGGAGTTGTCAGCAGCGAACTTCTGAAAAACACGATTGTCGGTGTAAATTCCATCGCAACCAACCTGCTTGAGGCTGGAGAAGTGGAGCGTGAGCGCCTTAGAATCCGCGCCCTTGAAATAAAATCCACTTCTACCCACCGTGGTTCTAAGACCACACAAGCCAATCTACGGGATTTTATTCATTCCAGAGGTATGGAAGATATTGCCTTTACGGACATAACCGAAGAGTTTGCCGAATCCTTCAAGATATTTCTGAAAAGAGACCTGGGATATAAGCCTGGTCATATCAATCATTGCCTTTGCTGGCTTAACCGACTGATTTATATCGCGGTCGATCAGGAGGTGTTAAGAGCCAACCCGATAGAAGAAGTTTCATACGAAAAAAAAGATCCGCCAAAACTCAAGTATATAAGCCGGAATGATTTGAAACGTATTATGGAAACTCCAATGGAAGACCGCCTGTTAGAATTGGCTCGCCGGATGTTTATTTTTTCGAGTTTTACCGCCCTTGCCTATGTGGATACGCAGCGGCTATATCCGCACCATATTGGGAAAACGGCGGAAGGCAGGCTCTATATCCGTAAACAACGGGCAAAAACAAATGTGGAGGCATTTATACCGCTGCATCCGGTAGCCGAGCAAATTCTCTCGCTCTATAACACAACCGATGACAGCCAGCCGGTATTTCCTCTACCTGAAAACAGTACCATAATCTGGCGTGAGGTTAACCAAATTGGCGTATCAATGGGATTGAAAGAGAATCTCTCCTATCACATGAGCAGACATTCAGCAGGGACTTTGTTACTTTCGGCGGGAATTTCAATAGAGAGCATTGCCAAGATAATGGGACATGCCAACATTTCCACGACACAAGGTTATGCCATAGTTACGGACACAAAAATATCAAAAGATATGGATAAGCTTATGGAACGCAGAAAGAAAAATGATCCGGTAGCGGATACTGAAAAGATATAAGTAATAACCAGATGGTTCCGGTTACACAAACAACAGCAGGTTCTCACATCTGAAAAGCCTGCTGTTATCTATATATAACAATCTGTTATTCAAAAACAAAAGGAATTAATCCATTAGGTGTAGCCAACATGATAAACAGCGGCATAGGATTTGAGAGGTTTCTAAATTCTTTCAAATGCTTATTGACTTCTTTCATATCCTGCTGGCTCAATCCATTAGGTCCAAAAGGATGTGAATGCCACTCCCCAACATATCCAAATACTTGTCCTGACATTTTTTTTATTCTGTCAATATCTTCAGGTAAATTATTAATTCCACGATAGAAAGTAGTTTCATTTGATTCGCTATCACTTGGTGCAGGAATCATATCAGTAACATGGATAGTTCTGTTCTTCTTATTGATAGTGCCGATAAAAACACCGCCTGTTTCATAAGGCATAGCAATACCCATTTCTGACTTCATTTTTATAGCAATTTCTGGTTTCATTCGTATCTCCCATCCATTACAAGCAACAGCTATTAAAGGAGGAACAATAAAGGCTGAACTTTCTATTTTAAATCCGTTTTCAGAACTAATCCTATTGATAAAAATATATCCATTATCCTTGAAGCTCTTTCTTTTATATTCATTTTTTATAACACTATAGAAAGCGGCAGAATGAATTGAAACTGTTTCATCAGATAAAATCGTTGTTTCAGAATTGCAACCAACACCAACGTTTATGATAGTAGATTCCTGTTTACTCCTATCATATTCGCTTTGTAAATATGTACTGATAAATGGATATTGTTTGTATAAATCATAGACCAACACTAATAAGTCATCTAATCTTGGACTTCTGTTCTTCCCTTCTATTAAAAGAACTCCAAGATTTCCGTTATCAAGCATTGTCGCCTTACAGATATTAGCAGATGTTTCCTTGATATTTTTTATTTGGTGATTGAAAAAGGATTTTGATGCCGTGAAATCTAAAAACCAATCAACATTATTAAGAATTGTGGGATCTGTAAAAATATCCGCATCTATAGGTAAGGCAAGCAAATTTTCCTCTAAGTTATCATATTTATAAAACGATTCAGCAACGTTTTTTAAGGCAACTGCCTTGTTTTTTCCGACCTGCTCAGGGAAAAGAGAGTGCCGAACTAAATTATGTGCTGAAAAAGAGTCTCCGTCTAATAACGCCATGTTAGTGTAACCGCTTCTGATTAGATGCATGGCTATTTTAGAACCTAATGCACCACAACCAGCTATAACCAACCCTCCTAAGTCATTCTTCAATCCTGAAACCTCACGTGCTTTTTCTATGCTCAAAGGCTCAATATGTGATTGAAATACAACTTTAGAATCGCTATTCAATAGCTTTGCGTTTATCTCTTCTGAAGACACTGTTGCTGTGAAGTTTACAAATTCAATATCAGAATTATAACCAATAATGTTATGCGGTCGTTTTATGGATACGATTATCGGGAAATTATTCCTTTTTGTGGATATTTCATATCTGCAATAGGCTTCCAGACCAGCGGATATATCTATGTTTAAATTATTAGCAAACTGATACAACTCCTCACAATTTGAAGGTAATTCCACAAGATACTCTTCCTGTATTTTGTGATTCTTATCCCACAATATAATACCATACTGCCATTTGCCAATTTGCTTTTCTCCAGTTAGTCCAACATTATTCTTGAAAACTTTTTCAATATCATCATTTGTCTCCATAAAACCCAGAAATCGAAAAGAGGCTGCTTTCTTATCTGTTTGGGCTTGTGTTTCATAAAACAGGCCTAATACAAAACCTTTGTCTGATTCTGTCCTTTGGTTATTATTTACATAATCAGCCAGTTCTTTGTATTTGTAAACACAAGTTCCGCTATATCCTTCTAATCTTAATGGCTCATATTGGTCGCTATCAGATGCTAATTCACCACTTGCTGCATCACATAGCCAACTCCGAACTTGAAGTACATAATCTCTAATTTCTTTTTCAGCAAACCATTCATCTAAATTTCCTCTGGTCAGACAAAAAGGTACTGGCTTTCCTTCTTTTGACACATACAAATGTGCCAGATTTTTCTTCGGAAAATCCAATCGGTCAGAATACGCTCGTGGTGCTTTGTCGGGATATGAAGATTTATTAAAAACTATAAGAACCGGCTCTTTCTTGCGAATGTCAATGTCTTGGTAATTTCCCCGTGGCGGAAGTTGCACATTAAGTGCCACACTTATAGCGACAGAGTTCTCATTCCACTCAAGAATATCAAGTTTACGCTTATTGAGCAATGTCTTGATATCTTGAATAGAATATTGAATTTCAATGGGTAACTCCCCTGAATATACTTTGAGTTTTTTAGAGTACAGATTTCGAGCCATATTCAGTTCTTCTATTGGCGGCACCTATTCCTCCTCCTGCCGATGCAGAAGCACTTCCTTGCTGGTTCGTATCTTCTCTGACGGGACCTTGAGCCGTAATTTTGAATATTACAGGTTTAGGCTCTGATTCTTTGGGCTCTTTAGCTAATTCAATTAAATGCTCTTTCTTTGCTAATTTATCCTGATATTTTTCTTTTGCCTTATGATGCGGTGGATTATCATCGTTATTCTTGATTTTTTTACAAGAGGCAATTATTTTACCTTCTCCTATTCGTTTGTCTAAAATTTTCAAAGAAGTGTCTTTAGGTGTTTTGTTTTCATTTTTTGCATTATATGGAACATCGTTAAAGTAAGTCCATGAACAATGATGTGAAGCTAAAAGCAAATCCCATTTCAACTTATCCTCATTATTATTGCTCTTCTTTGTTGATATTTCCCAAATTTTTGCCCAGATGTTGTGGTCGGCATCTCCGCCCAAAAGAGCATAAGTGCAAAAATCTTTATCGTTTGAGTTCGCTTTAAAACGAGCTTGAACAACAATGCTGCTGAAGTTAGCATCTTCATCCGCAGATGCCGTAACTAAGCTATCCTTAAATGGGGAATGAATAAAAAACTCAAAGTCATTTTTACTACTTCCGTTAATTTTGTTTTGTATCTCTCCGGGAGTGCTACTCGGGACATTCTCAAAATTATCGTCTCCATTATAGCCTATCATACGGATTCTGTTTCCGGCTTTATCTTTGTTCTTATCGTCATCATCCCACAATTTTCGCCGTCTTTCCGCTTCTTTTTTGAGAGCTTTGGCATCATCGTTTGTTGTGCTGTCAAACAGATGTGAAGTAACCCACATCTCATCTATAATTATTTCATCCTCTTTTTTGTTGGAGTCAGAATAACTATCGGGATTTCCTCTATAAAAATGTTTTTTGAAACCGCGACAATGGTCTTGATCCGGATGTGTTAATACGAACAAGTCCAAATGATAGTTTCCGCCTTTCTTTTTCAGTGAGTCCAATAGGTCTTTCTTTACATCAAATATCTGATTACCATCAGAATCTTTTCCTGTTTCTCTAATATTTGAATCAAATAAGATGGTGGTATCGTCTTTCAATGTGATAAGTACAGTATCACCATTACATACCGGGTAAAATTTAATTTTGTGATTGCTCATATATTTTGTTTTTAATTAATAATCATTTAGCCTGTGCATCTTTTAATAAAACATCAAATGCTTCATGCATATTTGAGTATGAACCATGCTCCGGCTCAAAACGCTTGGAACGTTCAATCGCCTGATTCAGCTTACTTTCAGCACATAAATCCTGCACCCATTTTTCTTTTTCGAGAAATTGAGTTGTCTTTTCATAATCATTGACATATTTTTTCAATGCAACTTCAACAGATTTGGCGTCATTGAAATGACGATTTGTATGTTCATAATGCAGCAAAAACCAATATTCAATAGAAGGTAGGCTATTGCAGAAAAGAAGATTCTTATTTTTACGGTATTTGTTTTGAAGTTGCTCCAATTTCTTGCGTTCGCTCTCGTTGTGCGTAGAAACGTCAGCATCAAATACACATATAATGAAGATATCACCTCGCAATAACTCTTCTATTTTCTTTCTCATTTCGGCAATACTTGTGTTACCAAAAAAACGAGGCTTTATCGTACAACGGAAATCCAATATTTTTTTGATATGTGAAAAATAATATTGTTCTGTTATCCCTTCTCCGATTATGTAAATACCCGATTTCGGTTCACGTATTTTCTGTTTCCGCCCTCCCATAATTCTCAAATATTTGGAGTAGCTCCGAATTTACCATACTTATATGCCTTTTGTAAAGAAGATATGCGATTAACCCCTTTAAAATCAGCCAGAGAGTATAACTCCGTTGAACCATTTTCCTTTTTGTTTGTGAACCAGATACTATCTTTACGCAATAAGTCATCCTCTTCTAAAAGCCCATCATAATGGGTCGTTAAGAGTAATTGGGATTGTCCTTTCTGTTTGAAAAAATCTTCTATTATAAATTCAACCAATCGTGGATGTAATGACGATTCGATTTCATCAATGGCCAAAAATGCATTTGCTTCGATTGTTTTACGTATTACCCCTGCCAAACCAAAAGTGCGCAATGTTCCTTTTGACTGATATTTTTTCAACATCTTATAAAACTCGTCTTTACCATCCTCATTCACAATCCGATGTTCAAATTCCGTTTTAGTGAGTTTGACTGTTTTGTCTCTTTTCATACGCTCTCTTTCATCATCCGATATATCTATCGCATCATTCAAAATTGAAGACAATATCTCTTCCGGCACACTTTCTTCGATAATTTCAGTATTGATGTCTGTAATATTGTAATCAGCTCGACGAAGAAAGTTCAGAATAAAATCCTTTGTTGATTTATTCTTAGAAATAACATGCTCAGCATAACCCACCAATCCAGTGTTAGGTTCAATAGATGGTAAATTGTATTGTGATTTTATCCATTTTACAACACTTTCTATTTCAGGAATAGCAACATTAACCTGATTATAAGCGGCTAATACAGACATGTTCGTCAAGCATTTTATCGTAATTTCATCTTTTGCTGCCTGACTTATCTTTACCCTTTTAGGATTAAATTCTATTTCTGAAACTCCTGCATCTAATTTTCGTTCAAAAATCAAAGCAGGTTGTGTTCCGGGATATATAAATAGTTTTTCTGAAACAACAACTTTTTTATTCAATTCAAGAGAATACATATACTTTGTTCCTTCAACATAGAATACTAAAGAAAATTCAGACGGCTTTTCCGGTGTTTTTTTATCCAACAGGAACGGAAGAACTCCGGTTGATTTATCCTTGTTTTCAGGGCTGTTAAACCAAAAATATCGAATAAATTCAAAAGCTTCTATCAGATTACTTTTCCCAGACGCATTTGCTCCATATACAACAGCCAACCTTAATATACGGATGTTAGGAGCAACTTCTACAACCTGATAATCTTCATAAGATTTATCCTTTGTGGCTTCAAAACTGAATATTACTTCTTCTTTGAACGATAAAAAGTTCTTTATTTTTAGTTCGAGTATCATCTTATTTCTAATATTTTATTGATTTATTCATTATCTAAATTTGCATTACACCTTTTTACCACGTATTTAGTTTGTTTCCGGTAAGAAAAAATAAAAATTACGAGCAACAACACTATAAGTATTATATTGCTATGCATATCAATAAATGCACATTTACTTATTAGCCATTCATATCCTATAGCCGAAAGCAGGGTAATGCATAGTGCAACTAATGATCTACACATATTGTTGTTTTCGGAGAGGATTTCAATCTTAGCATCCATTTTGCATGCTTTGACAAACTTGGGATAATCAATGAATGTCAGGAATTTAGCTTTTATCAGGATAGGCTCTACCACCAGCGAACCTATTCGATTTATCACAATTCCGATAAAGTAATACAAAAACAATCCTAAAAACAAAGGGTCGAAAACCAAATCAAAGCCCGAAAACTCTTTTAATAGAGCCACAAATAATATTCCCGGCAATAAGTTTGTAAACAGATTGTAGGACGATAGCTTGCTTATCAAATCTTTTAACTCCATGTACTTTCAAATTAGAATCCAACAAACGATGCTTTTATTTCTCATATTTGAGAAATTTATGCAAATGTACGAAACAAAATCCATCTATCAAAATTATATTTGAGAAATTTGCTATAAATACGCGAAATTTCCAAATACAGGTAATTTGAATGGGATTCTATTCTTCTTTCTTCACTATATGCTGTAGATCTGGATTGTTCATTGGCATGCTCCTGTAGTAACTCGATTTTACTTGTTTGCCCTTTCTCGACAATAATCTACTTGAGTTCCGGTTATACAAACAACAGCAGGCTCTCACATCTGAAAAGCCTGCTATTGTATATATACCAAAGGAGAAATGAATTACCTGTATTTCTCCCGATAATTGTCTTCCAATAATTGTTTTACATCGGAAGCACGATAAAGAATTTTACCACCCAGTTTAATGTATGGAATGCGCCCTTCGTCGCGGTAATCCTGCAAACATCTTCTGCTGATCTTCAATTTCTTTGACAATTCTTCATCCGTATAAAAACTCTCTCCGTTAAGTGTCGGTTTCCGGGAGGAAAACAGACGTTCCAACGAAGAAGAGAGACGCTCCAAAGAACGGAAGAATGACTTTATCCTTTCATTTTCAGATGTGATTAACTGATTGCTCATATTTTTCCTGTTTACATTTTACTTCAATGCTTCTGAATTATATCTGCTTTCCTTTCTTGA
>DAIPZW010000036.1:0-9506 GCA_036781965.1 Bacteroidales bacterium | reverse complement strand
AAAATGATATAAGTAGTTTTATTCAAGAAAAGATTATTCCTTAATTGTCATTCCTTGCTTGACAAGGAATCCGATAAGATTGCGGATAAATTCCGCAATGACAGAACTAAACATTAAACATTCAACACGAAACATTTTTCTAAATAGAAAAAACAACTGATAACTGATAATTGATGACTGTTAACTGAAAAACTTTTTCCGTTTTGTTGTTTCATTAAAAAAATAATTTTATCTTTGCACCCCGATTAAGTATCAAAAAGAATAAAAACAAAAAATATATAAGTCATGAAAAGGACATTTCAACCTTCGAACAGAAAAAGAAAAAATAAACACGGCTTCCGTAGCAGAATGCAATCGGCAAATGGTCGTAGAGTATTGGCATCACGTAGAGCTAAAGGAAGAAAAAAACTGACAGTTTCTGACGAATACGTAGGATAATAGCCAATAAAATTAGGAATACGAGAGGGGATAAACCAAAAGTTTATTCCCTTTTTGTATGTATATCCTCTTTTTTGCTTATTTTTGTTGAGTTGTAGCAAAAAATCAACAGATAAAACTATGAATTTTATAAAAAAACACCCTATAATCGTCAATCTATTGCTTGCAGTGGTTGCTGTTATCCTATTGATTTGGATAACTTTATCTTGGTTAGACAACTATACCCGACATGGGGAGGTAGTTACAGTTCCAAAAGAAGTAATCGGACTTTCAGTTTCGGAAGCTGCCGGTTTACTTAGCCAAAACGAATTGAACTATGAAGTTTCCGACTCGATATATGCAAAAAATGCTAAGCCCGGAACGGTTCAAAAAATATTTCCTACGGAAGGCAATACAGTGAAAAAAGGACGTACTATACAATTGACCGTTTATTCTACTCATCCGCCTCTTCTAGTCGTGCCTAATGTGGAGGATATGTCTCAAAGAAATGCAACTTCACTATTAAAAACCATTGGTTTCGAGAATATTAATACAAAAATGGTCAATGGACTTTACAAAGACCTAGTGGTGGGCTTGGAAGTCAAAGGAAAAGAAGTTTTGCCGGGAAGTCGTTATCATTTAGATACGCCGATAACTATTTTAGTTAGTTCCGGAAATCAAAGAGAAGAATATACCATTCCGACCGACTCTGTAATTATTCGGGATACTACTCCTGAAGAATCTTGGTTTTGATAGATTAGCCTTGCTATGGAAGAACAATTTGAAAATAAGGAAGAGTTGGATGAGGATGTATTTTCTCCTGAAGAATCGGAAGACGAATTATTTGAACATTTTCGTTATGTGGCAGATAAAGGTCAAACATTGCTTCGTGTAGATAAGTTCTTAACAACCAGAATCGAGAACGCTTCTCGCAATAGAATACAGCAAGCTGCCGATGCGGGCTATATTCTTGCCAACGGAACCCCTGTAAAATCCAATTATAAGGTTAAGCCGCAGGATGTGATTACCGTAGTGATGGATCGTCCGCGTATGGAGTTGGAAATCATCCCCGAAGATATTCCTTTAAATATTGTCTATGAAGATGAAGACCTGATGGTGGTTAATAAACCCGCCGGATTGGTCGTTCATCCCGGTCATGGCAACTATACAGGCACTCTTTTAAATGCGGTTGCTTGGCATTTAAAAGATAATCCCCAATTTGATGTTAAAGATCCCCGTTTGGGCTTGGTTCATCGTATAGATAAAAATACTTCAGGTCTATTGGTTATTGCTAAAAATCCCGATTCAAAAACCCATTTAGGGGTTCAATTTTTCAATAAAACCACCGAACGCAAATACTTAGCCTTAGTGTGGGGAAGTGTAAAAGCCGAAGAAGGAAGGATAGAGGGGAATATCGGAAGACATCCTAAAGATAAGATGTTGATGACCGTTTTTCCCGAAGGCGATTACGGCAAACCGGCGGTTACTCACTATCGGGTGGTGGAAAGATTAGGCTACGTGACTTTAATTGAGTGTCAATTGGAAACAGGACGCACTCATCAAATCAGAGTTCACATGAAATCCATCGGTCATACCCTTTTTAATGACGAAAGATACGGCGGCAATGAAATCTTGAAAGGAAATCATCACACGAAATACAAACAATACATCAATAACTGCTTTGCGCTTTGCCCTAGACAGGCTTTGCATGCGCAATCGCTTGGGTTTATACATCCAAGAACCAAAGAGTTTCTTTCATTTGAAAGTCCTTTGCCCGAAGATATGACGAAGTTGATTGATAAATGGCGAAATTATACGAAGACGAATGAATAATAATACTAAAAAAAATATAGCGATTGTTGCCGGAGGCTATTCTTCCGAAGTAATCATCTCTTTAAAAAGTGCAGATGGTATTTATTCTTTTCTGAATAAAGAAAGATATAATATCTATACCGTTTTGATTACTGAAAACGAATGGGTGGTTAAACTTTCCGAAGGAGAAACTATTCCTTTGGATAAGAATGATTTTAGTTTTACCTATAAATACGAACACATTGTCTTTGATTTTGCCTATATTACTATACATGGCACTCCCGGAGAAAACGGATTATTGCAAGGATATTTGGAAATGTTGAAGATTCCTTATTCATGCTGTGGAGTATTGGCGGCATCTTTGACTTTTAATAAATATTTTTGTAATAAATACCTCAGTAGTTTTGGAGTAAATACCGCATCTTCAATTTGTCTTCGGAAACAAGATTTGATAGATGCTAAACAAATCATAGCAGAACTGGGATTGCCGGTATTTGTTAAGCCGAATGATGGAGGATCCAGCTTTGCTACTTTCAAGGTCTCGGAAGAAAATAAATTAGAACCTGCCATTCGGGAAGCATTCGAGGAAGGTACGGAAGTGATGATAGAAAGTTTTATATTAGGGACGGAAGTAACTTGTGGATGTTATAAAGTTAGAAACAAAGCAACCGTATTCCCCGTGACAGAAGTAGTTCCTAAAAATGAATTCTTCGATTTTGATGCAAAATATAATCCTAACAGTGTAGAAGAAATAACGCCTGCGAGAATTTCTGATAAGCTAACCAAAGAAATTCAAGTTCTTACCTCTCAAATCTATGATTGGGTAGGGGCGAAAGGCATTATTCGTGTGGATTATATTATTACAAAGGACGAAACAATCAAGATGTTGGAGGTAAATACTACTCCCGGAATGACGGCAACCAGTTTTATTCCCCAACAAATCAAAGCCGCCGGCTTGAATATTCGAGATGTATTGACAGAAATAATAGAAAATGAGTTTTAAATGAAATAAAAAGACATGGAGATTAACAAGTTTGATGATATACGCCCTTATAATAATGAGGAAGTAGCGGAGAAAATTGCAATTCTCTTAGCAGATCCTCGATTTAAGCAAGTTGTTCAAGAATATTTGTATCCTGATGCCTCGTGGGAAGAAACAGAAAAATTATTGCGTTCCTATAAAAATAGAAAAGATTTCCAATGGGGGATAGTAAAACATGCTGTTTTTACTTTAGTAAACAGAACGTCCAAATCTTTTTCTTCTGCGGGCTTTGAACATCTTGATAAAAAAAAATCTTATACCTTCATAACGAACCATAGAGATATTGTTTTGGATGCTTCATTACTTGCAGTGACCTTAGCTGACCATGATTTTGACACTATGGAGGTTGCCATTGGCGATAACTTACTTCTTCAGCCTTGGATTGAACATGTTGTTCGCCTGAATAAAAGTTTTATTGTTCGACGTGGTATATCTATGAAAGAAATGCTCTCAGCTTCTCAACACATGTCCGAGTATATTCATTTTACTATTACGAAACAAAATGAATCTGTATGGATTGCTCAACGGGAAGGTCGGGCAAAAGATTCAAATGACCGTACACAAGAAAGTGTATTAAAGATGTTGGCGATGGGAAGTGATAAAGATTTCTTGGAATCGTTGGAAGAAGTAAATATCTGTCCGGTTGCCTTGTCCTATGAATACGACCCTTGCGACTACTTAAAAGCAAAAGAATTTCAACAAAAAAGAGATAATCCTGAATTTAAGAAATCTCAACGCGACGATTTACTGAATATGGAAGTAGGTCTCTTTGGTTATAAAGGACGTATTCATTTTCAAATTTCAACTCCCATAAATCCTGAGATAAAGGCTTCTCATCTTTCTGAATTGAAGAAGAATGAGCAAGCAACCGAGATAGCTTCTCTGATTGACAAGGAGATATTCCTCAATTATAAGTTTTATCCGATCAATTATGTCTCTTATGATATTTTGCATGAAGGAGAAAGATGTAAGGATTATTATACGGAAGAAGACAAACAAAAGGTAGAAGCTTATTTTGCTAACCAATTAAAAAGAATAGATTTGCCGAATAAAGATATTGATTTCTTGAAAGGGAAAATGTATCAAATGTATGCCAATCCTGTCAAGAATCATTTCTTCGTTATTGATGAATTATAGAAAAATAACTTTTTCTACATATTATTTTGTGCCGATTTATGCAGAAGAACCCTATATTTGCAAAAAAATAGAGTTGTAGTTTCTGTATGATTAAGCAGAGTAAGCACACAAATATAGGTTTTAACTCATGAAGAATTTCGGATTTGTCAGAGTAGCTGCCGCAATCCCTGAAGTAAAAGTAGCGGATTGTCAGTTTAATAGCGATAAAATTCTCGGCTTAGTAAAAAAAGCCGAAGAACAAGGCGTGCAAATCCTTTGCTTCCCTGAACTTTCCCTAACTGCTTATACTTGTTCGGATCTTTTCCTGCAAAATACATTGATACAAGGAGCAGAACAAGCTATAAAAACCTTATTGGAGGCAACAAAAAACAATGAAGTCCTATTTATAATAGGTGCGCCTGTAGGAATTCAATCCAAATTGTATAATTGTGCCCTTGTCTGTCATAAAGGAAGCGTTTTAGGTATCGTTCCTAAGCAATATTTGCCTAATTATGCCGAGTTTTATGAAAAACGTTGGTTCGAAACTGCGCCGCACAAAGCACCTTTCGCTATCTCTTATGCAGAACAAAAAGTGCTTTTCGGTCAAAAAATAATATTTCATTCGGAATATGTGAACTTTGGAATAGAGATCTGCGAAGATGTATGGTCGGTAATTCCGCCAAGTTCGTACTTAGTTCAACACGGAGCCGATTTAATTTTCAATCTTTCGGCAAGTAACGAATTAATTGCTAAGCATCAGTATCTAAAATCCCTATTAAACCAACAATCTGCCCGTTGCCAAGCCGGATATGTTTATTCCGGAGCCGGTTATGGCGAATCTACTACTGATGTAGTCTATTCCGGCAACGCATTTATCTATGAGAGTGGAAAATTGCTGGCAGAAAGCGAACGATTTAGCCTGGATGAACAACTAATCGTCCAAGATATTGACGTAGATTTACTGAATTCTGAAAGAAGAAAGAATACAACTTTCGGAAGTGAACTTCACAATGAAGAATATGCCTCAGTTCAAGTGGATCTGAAAGGGCAAAGCAACTTCCAAACCCTGCGAAAAATCAATCCTACTCCTTTTGTTCCGCTTTCTGATAATTATGACGAAACTTGCGAAGAGATTTTTTCTATTCAAGTCTTAGGATTAATTAAACGTATGCTACATACCCGAGCAGACTCCTTATTAGTAGGAATATCAGGAGGTTTGGATTCAACTTTAGCTCTATTGGTTTGTCTAAAAGCTATTGACAAATTAGACTTTTCTCGTGAAATGATTTGCGGAATAACTATGCCCGGCTACGGAACAACCAATAGAACTTATAGAAATGCGCTTGATTTAATGGAATGCTTAGGTATATCGACTCAAGAAATTGATATAAAACCTGCCTGTGAGCAACATTTTAAAGATATTAAGCATAATCCCGAGCAGCATGATATAGTATTTGAGAATACACAAGCTCGCGAACGGACACAAATCCTGATGGATGTGGCAAATCAATGGAATGGTATGGTAATAGGTACGGGAGATATGTCCGAATTAGCTTTGGGTTGGGCAACTTATAACGGCGACCACATGTCGATGTATGGCGTAAACGCCGGAGTGCCTAAAACTTTGGTGCGCCATCTGGTTAAATGGGTGGCCGAAAACGAAATGGACGAGGAAACAAAGGCTACTTTGTTGGATATAATAGACACGCCGATCAGTCCGGAGCTTTTGCCGATTACGAAAACAGGCAAATTAAAACAATTTACCGAAGATTTGGTAGGTCCTTATAAACTACATGACTTTTTTCTGTATTATTTGTTGCGATACGGCTTTACTCCTACTAAAATATACTTCTTGGCAAAAGAAGCATTTAAAAATACTTATACAAAAGAAGAGATTGTCAAATGGATGGAGGTGTTTTATCGCCGCTTTTTCGCTCAGCAATTCAAAAGAAGCTGTTTGCCCGACGGACCTAAGGTAGGTTCTGTCAATTTATCCCCTCGTGGCGATTGGAGAATGCCGAGTGATGCTTCTTATAAAGCTTGGATCAAAGAAATTGAATCATTAATCTAAATAAAAATAATTCGAGTATGGAAATGAAAAAGAACACTTGGATCATTATTGTAGCAATTTTGGCTGCAATCCTAATAGGAGTAGGTATTTATAGCTTTATGACTATAAAAGAAAAGAATCAAATCATCGAAGATCAAGTTGCTTTAGAAGATATAAAGATGGAAGATTTGAATAATGAGTTAAATGCGCTCACTATTCAGTATGAAGGCTTCCAACAAACCCTAAGCAGCGATTCTTTATTATCTCAATTGGAAATAGAAAAGCAACGCGTTCGCAATTTGCAAGAAGAATTGAAAACAATAAAAGCTTCTGACACCAAACGTATCCGGGAATTGGAAAGCGAAATCAAGACTTTGCGCAAGATTATGTATTCTTACATCGTACAGATCGATTCTTTGAACCAAGTGAATATACAATTAGTAAAAGAAAAAGAAATTGTTACTCAACAATACCAAGAAGCTGCGGCAGCAGTTAGTCAATTATCTCAAAAGAATGAACAATTGACAGAAACAGTCCAAATAGCTTCCAAGTTAGACGCTAGTAACATCACGGTTCGCACCTTAAACAAGAAAAATAAAGAGAAGAAAAAGATCAAAGACCTGGCTCGTTTGGAATTTGGCTTTACTATCAATAAAAATATCACGGCAGAACCCGGAGTGAAAACGGTTTATATCCGAATTATGAAGCCGGACAATGATATTCTTTATAAGAGTACCTACGATATATTCCATTTTGAGGGAAAAGGATTGATTTACTCTGCTAAAAGAGACTTTGAATATTCAGGAGAAGAAGTTAGAATGAATGTTTATTGGGAAATAGACGAAACTTTATTACCAGGAGAATATCGTGTAGATATATTTGCCGATGGAAATATCATCGGGCAAAAAACTTTCACATTAAATAAATAATCAATGAACAGAAATGTAAGAAACGGGCAAGCCTATCGCTTTAGAAGGTTTGCCCGAAAATCTTATGCTGCCTTTAATAGCATGCATAAGACAGTGAGTATTGGAGTTCTTTCGGGAAGTATGCTTGTCTCTTCCGGTTTAACTCAAGTAATGGCGCAAGACAATAATCGTCTTATTCAAGAAAAAGATTCGATTGTTGAGGATATTGCTCTGGAGGAAATAGAAGTTTTGGCAGTACAACCCTTTACTTTTACTTCTCCCGCGAAATCCGTAACTATTATTAGTTCTAAAGAGATAGAACGACAGCCATCGGTCAGTATCCAAGACTTATTAAAATCAATTCCCGGCTTGGATGTTCGACAACGAGGCACAAACGGTGTTTTAGCAGGCATATCAGTTCGGGGAGGTACTTTTGAACAAACTACTATTCTACTCAACGGAGCCAATTTTTCTAATCCTCAAACGGCTCATTACTCTTTAGACATTCCAATTAACTTATCAGACATCGAACGCATCGAGATTATCGAAGGCGCTTCCTCATCTCTGTCCGGCTCTTCCGCTTTTGCGGGCGGGATTAATATTATTACCAAACAAGACACCCAATCTTCTGTCTTTTTGCAAGCAGAAGGCGGCATGCATAAACTGTTGGGTGGGCAGGCGCGAGGGACTTTCCGGCACGGAGACTTCTCACATTCGCTTTCTCTCGGTTATAATTCATCAGACGGATATATAGATAATTCCGATTATAAGTTATTCAATACTTTTTGGCAGTCGCATTGGAAAAAAAAACGCTCATCCATGCATTTTCAATTAGGATATAACGATAAAAAATACGGAGCCAACACCTTTTATTCGGCTGCTTATCCCAATCAATACGATGAAACCAAAAGTCTCTTTGCTTCCTTTCGAGCCGAAACCGGAAATTCCCATTTAAAAATAGCTCCTCATCTTTATTGGACTAGGCATTATGACGAGTTTCACCTTTTTCGCCCCAAAACCGAAGGGATTCCTTCTTGGTATACGGCACCTAATTCTCATATATCCGATGTATTTGGATTTAAACTCCATACTCGCTACCTCTGGAAGCTGGGTGTCTTGAGCTTGGGAGGGGAAATACGCAACGAGGGAATCCGTAGTTCCAACTTAGGAAAGTTAATTGATAAACCTGACGATAAATATACTCATAAAGACAACAGGACAAATATCAGTTATTTCGTAGAACAAACTTTTTTGACCGACAATCTCAGCCTAAGTGCCGGTCTGCTGGCGAATTATAACACGGCTTTCTCTGACGATTTCTCTTTCTTCCCCAATCTCAACGCTTCCTATTGGCTGACTAATAAACTAAAAGTTTATGCTTCTTGGAATATGGCTATGCGTATGCCGACTTTTACGGATTTGTATTATTCCGGAGCCACACATATCGGGAATTCGGACGTAAAACCCGAGAAATCTTCTTCCCTGGAACTAGGATTTAAATATCAATCCGGTATATTTTCTGCCCACTTAGCCGGTTTTTACCTGAAAGGGAGTGATATGATCGATTGGGTAAAGCAAAATCCGGATGATAAATGGGAAACGCGCAACTTAACAAGCCTCGAACGCATGGGATTAGAGGCTTCCGTCGGGCTCGATTTCCGATCTTTTGATTTAAATATAGGATATACTTTTATGAATCAAGATAAAAAATCCACCGATTGGATTTCTAATTATGTTTTAGACTATTTGAAACACAAAGTTACCCTAGGTCTCTCTCATCCTATCGTGAAAAACCTAACCGCCGACTGGCAATTTCGCTGGCAAGATAGGGCAGGAACTTACACACAATATACCAATAACATACTAGCTGAGGAAGTTTCCTATCCATCCTTTGCTTTGTTGGACGTAAAAGTAAATTATAAGTTGCCTTGGGGCAATATTTTCCTTCTCGCAAATAATTTGTTCGACAAAACTTATTATGATTTGGGAAATATACCGCAGCCCGGCATCTGGTTGCAAGGAGGAATCAATTATACATTTAAGTAAATATTAGATATATTTTATTGCTTTAGGAAATACGTCATTTATGTTTAAAAAAATAACCTTTATTTTTGGAAAAATAAAGGTTATTTTAAAACTTACATGTACAAGAAAATTTTAA
>DAIPZW010000035.1:0-9513 GCA_036781965.1 Bacteroidales bacterium | reverse complement strand
TTATATTTCGCGAAACATCTAATGCGTTGAGAAACAACTAGTTCACGAGTTGAAAAATGCACTAAAAGATAGCAGAAGAACGAGCAAATCAACTATTCTTAAATCTTAAATTTTGGATATGAAATAATAAATCGTAATTCCTAAATCCAAATTCGTAAATTTTTTCATACCTTTGCCCCTTAGATAGATTAATTTATATACAATCATGAAAAAAACAATTTTTTTAATAATCAGTCTGTTCATGAGTATAGCATACACGCAGGCTCAGGATACTTTTTCTTTTAATGTAGAAACCTATGATTTTGGAGACATAAGTGAATCGGGAGGCAGAGCGTCCTGTGATTTTATTCTTTACAATGATGGAAAAACGCCTTTGACGATTACGAATGTAAAAGCTTCCTGCGGATGTACGACTCCAAATTGGACAAAAGAACCAATAGGCGCAGGAAAAACAGGAACAATCACGGTGGCTTATAATCCAAAAGGAAGGCCGGGAAAATTCAACAAATCGGTTACGGTTACGACCGACGCAGGAACCAAAAGACTTTATATCAAAGGAATGGTAACCCGAAACATGGAAGATGTAACCAAAGAATATCCGTATGCTTTTGGAGATATTTTGTTGAAACAAGCTGAATTAGTGATTGGAGATATTGATCCTAAACAAACGAAAACTGTCGGAATCAATGTCTTTAATAAAAGTGAAAGTCCGATAACTGTACAACTAAGCGGACTACCTGCTTTTATTTCTTATAAACCGATTTCTATACAACCTAAATCTACAGGAAGAATTTCTCTTACTATTGATGCAAGCAAAATAGAAAACTATGGGTCAAATAGCGGATCTTTCCAAGTTAATAACGCGGGAGATTTGAAATACAAAGCTAATCTTAGAGATTCTTTCAGTCACATGACTGCGGAACAGAAAGCAAATGCCGGAAAAATAAATCTAAGTTCCACCGAGCTAGCTTTTACTAAGAAAATAACTTCTCATGTGTTGAAAATTTCCAATTCCGGAAAATCAAATTTAACGATAAAAGCGATTCAAACAGAGAATCCTACTATAAAATTCTCTAAGACAACACTGATTATTAAGCCGGGCGAAATTGCTGAAGTGAAAATTGAATATCCTGTCAAGAAACTAAAAGAAGCAGAAGCCGCTGATATTTATATTTACTCGGATGATCCGAATAATCCTGCAAAGATTGTAAAAGCAAAAGCTGTTCTTTAATTGAGATAGCCATGACTCATCATCCTGAAAACAGTGAAGAATACAAAGGCTTATCCGTAAACAAAGGTGTAGCGGCTCCCCCTATCGTTAATCCCTATGTAAGCGGACGAAAAAAACGGCAAACTTTCACTGTCTCCGAATATGTGGAGCAGATAAGGAAGGGAAACATCATGGTATTAAGTCAAGCCGTAACTTTGTTAGAGAGTCAAAGACAAGAACACCAAATCGTGGCTCAGGAAATCATTGAAAAATGTCTTCCTTACTCAGGAAATTCTGTTAGGATCGGGATTACCGGCGTTCCCGGAGCAGGAAAAAGTACTTCGATCGATGCTTTCGGGATGCATCTTATTCATAACCGCGCCAAAAAGCTAGCAGTCTTAGCCATTGACCCAAGTAGCGAACGATCTAAAGGCAGTATTTTGGGAGATAAAACGCGGATGGAAGAAATTTCCCGCGAACAAGACGCATTTATCCGCCCCTCTCCGTCAGCAGGTTCTTTAGGAGGAGTAGCAAGAAAGACAAGAGAAACTATTATTCTATGCGAAGCTGCCGGTTTCGACACGATCTTTGTTGAAACAGTAGGTGTCGGGCAGTCGGAAACTGCTGTGCATTCGATGGTGGACTTTTTCTTATTGATTCAATTAGCCGGAACCGGCGACGAACTGCAAGGAATCAAGCGAGGAATTATGGAAATGGCAGACGGAATCATAGTAAATAAAGCCGATGGTAGTAATATTGACAAAGCCAACCTAGCTGCTGCGCAATATCGCAATGCCTTACATCTTTTCCCTATGCCTCCTTCCGGATGGAGCCCGAAAGTAATAACCTATTCCGGTTATTATAAAATAGGCATCCAAGAAGTTTGGGACATGGTCTATGAATATGTAGATTTTACTAAAGACAACGGTTATTTCGACTATCGCCGTCAATCGCAAGCCAAGTATTGGATGTATGAAAGTATAGATGAACAACTAAGAAACCATTTCTATCATTCGCCTGAAATAGCAGAAGTTTTGAAACACAAGGAAGACCAAGTCTTAAATTCGGAAATCAGCTCCTTTATGGCTGCCAAACAAGTATTGGATTTGTATTTTAAAGAGGAGAAGTAGGGGGATAAACTCTTTCAATCTTCTTTCTCTATCAACTTTACTTTTTCCAAGTCCTTTTCTCTGCCGAATAATTCATAAATCCGTTTTTGCTCTTGCAAAGTAGGTGTTTTAATTTCAATATCTTTTAGCGTAAACGTTGTATATTCTTGAATTATCAAAGGGATCCACTGTCCATCTTTATTTATCTCTAGATCTCCCATGACTTCAACGTCTAAATTATCAAAAAAATACCTCGTAAAGTTAGACCGGAACAAGTCGTCTCGTTTTGTAATATGGTCTTTAATGATTTTGCCTCTCCATACTTCCTTTAAAAAATCAGCATCTTTATTAGACATCAGGATGTCTATATCAGAAGTATTGTCAATTTTTATCCCGGATAAGACCAATGCTGAAGAACCAATGATAAAATAATCATCATGTAAGGATTTTAATTCAGGATATGCCTTATTGAGAACCGAATGTATTTTCTTTTTAAGATTAGACATTATTGTTGATATTGATTACTGCTTATTTTCCTCTCTCCAAGCTTTTCTCCTAAAGGAGAAAGGCTTTATTTTCCATTATTGATGCTTAAACGTTAAACATTAAACAATTAAACATTTCTGGATTGCTTCATTTCATTCGCAATGACGTTTATTGATAACTGAACACGGTTCTCTGATTTTCCTATTCCTCGGATGATGCATTAAAATTTCCTCTTTTAGAAACTCACGATCGAGATGTGTATAAATTTCCGTGGTAGTTATCTTTTCATGTCCGAGCATTTGTTGGATTACCCGCAAGTTGGCGCCGCCTTCTAGTAGGTGTGTGGCAAAAGAATGGCGGAAGGTATGCGGACTCACGTTCTTTTGGATGCCGGCAAGCTCCGTTTGATCTTTTACAATGCGGAAAATCATAATTCGAGAGAGCGCAGCCCCGCGTTTACTAAGGAAAAGAATATCTTCATGCCCTTTCTTTACCTTAATCATATGGCGATCCGACATGTATAAACCGATTTCTTTGATGGCGACAGGAGATATGGGGACTAATCGCTGTTTACTTCCTTTGCCCAATACGCGAATAAATCCTTCTTCCAAGTACAAGTCGGGCATACGCAGGTTAATTAGTTCGGAAACTCGCAGGCCGCAACTGTAAAGTACTTCCAAGATGGCACGATTCCGTTGACCTTCGGGCTTAGACCGGTCAATGCTGCCTATGATGTTATTGATTTCGTCAATCGAAAGGAACTCAGGCAATTTTAAGCCTATCTTAGGCGCTTCTAAAAACTCTGTCGGGTCGTCTTGAATTAGGTTTTCCAACTCCAAGAAGCGATAAAAGGCTTTTATTCCCGAAATGATTCGCGCTTGAGACCGAGCGCTGATCTCTAATTCATGTAATACAATCAAGAAGGACTGCAAATCTTTCAAACATACCTCAAGTGGATGCACGTTTGAAGTACTTAGATAATCAAACAACTTATTTACGTCATTTAAATAAGCTTCTACGGAATTGGCGGACAAAGATTTTTCCAACTCCAAATGAACTTTGAAAGATTGTATTAGGGAACAAGTGCTTTCTTCTTTCATTTAATTCTCAATTATTAACTCTCAATTCTCAATTTATTAATTATCTTTGCAAAGATAGCAAATTCCACCTGAAAAATGAATATTCTGATTATTAACGGACCTAACCTTAATCTCTTGGGAACAAGGGAACGGGGCGTTTATGGCGACACTTCTTTCGAAGAATACCTCAAAGACTTGAAAATGTCTTATCCCGAGATTGCGATTGACTATTTTCAGTCGAACGTGGAAGGGGAAATCATCAACAAACTGCAAGAAGCAGGCTATAATCATGGAGGAATATTATTAAACGCAGGAGGTTATACTCACACTTCGGTAGCTATTCACGATGCTATCCAAGCTATTTCCACACCTGTCATAGAAATTCACATTTCCAACGTATATGCCCGCGAAGAATTCAGACATCAATCCTTGATTGCACGAGCTTGTCGGGGAGTGATCGCAGGTTTCGGACTCGACTCCTATCGTTTAGGCATTGAAGCTTTGATAAAATGAACTTAGAAGACTATGTTTTATCCCATATCGACGAAGAAGGCGAAGTCTTAGCTAGGCTAAATCGAAATGCGCATGTCAATTTGCTCCGTCCGCGTATGCTTTCGGGACATTTGCAGGGCAAGATTTTGAAAATGTTCGTTCGCATGCTCCAGCCCAAGCGGATTTTGGAAATAGGAACCTATACCGGCTATGCAACCATCTGCTTAGCTGAAGGATTGTCCGAAGGAAAGATTCATACGATAGAGAAAAACGACGAGTTGGAAGACTTTATTCTCAAACAATTCGAGGAATCGGGCTATTCGGATAAGATAAATCTGCATATCGGCGATGCAATGAACATAATCCCTCAGTTAAACGAAACGTTTGACTTGGTTTTTATTGATGCAGACAAGCGACTTTATTCGAAATATTATGATTTAGTGTTTGATAAAGTAAGCAAAGGCGGCGTTATCCTAGCAGATAATACGCTTTGGGACGGAAAAGTAATTGAAGAAGTGCTTCCAAATGACAAACAAACCCTTGGAATCCTTCGTTTCAATGACAAAATCAAGGAAGACAAGCGGATTGAAAAAGTTATTGTACCTTTGCGCGACGGATTGACCGTAATTTATAAACTATAATCACAACCTAATTGTATGGAATCCAAAAGACAACAAAAGATAGAACGACTTATTCAAAAGGAACTCGGCGAATTATTCTTACTAGAAACGAAAAAAATGAAAGGAATCATGATTTCTGTGTCGAAAGTTAGGATAAGTCCCGACCTAAGTGTGGCAAAAGCCTACCTAAGCATATTCCCTTCAGACAAAGGAGAGGAAATCATGGAAAATATCAACGCTACCAAGAAAGAAATCCGGTATAACTTAGGATTAAGAGTAGGAAAACAGCTACGAAGAATCCCCGAATTGGCATTTTTCATCGATGATTCTTTAGATTATCTCGAAAATATCGACAAATTACTCAGTCAAGACAAAGAAGATTGAACTTCTCTTTCTACATAGCTCGGCGGTATCTTATTTCAAAGAAGTCGCATAATGCCATAAATATTATTTCTATGGTAGCTATGTGTGGTATAGCTGTGGCAACCATCGCGATGGTTTGTACGCTTTCCGTGTTCAATGGTTTCCAATCTATGGTATCTACGATGTTTAGCGAGTTTGATCCGGAATTGAAAGTAACACCTATTCAAGGAAAAGTATTCGAACCCAACACAATTGAGTTCGAAAAAGTAAGAAATCTGCCTGAAGTCGAATTAATGTTAGGCACGCTGGAAGATCACGTGCTTATCTCCAACGATGGAAAGCAAGCGCCAGCCACGCTAAAGGGAGTTCCCGACAATTACGACCAATTAACCCACATCGCCAACCTGGTTTCTTACGGAGAATACCTACTTAATGATCCAATTGCCGATTATGCTTTGGCAGGAATCGGTTTAGCTAGCAATTTAGGTATATATGCCCAACAATTATCCCCTTTAGAACTCTATGTTCCTAAGAGAAACACGCAAATAAACTTAGCAAACCCCTCCAATTCGTTTGTGATAAAGCCCCTGTTGGTCAGTGGAATATTCACGGTCAACCAAGCTGTTTATGACGAAAATTATTTAATTGTGCCTATATCCCTAGTGCGCGAATTATTTTCCTACCCAACTGAGGTCAGTGCGCTGGAGATAAAACTAAAAGAAGACGTTTCCCTCAAATCTGCACAAAAGAAAATCGCACAGATAATAGGAACAGACTACGAAGTGAAAGACCGCTATCAACAGCAAGAGGCTGCTTTTCGCATGATGAACATTGAAAAATGGGTTTCCTTTCTTGTCCTGTGTTTTATACTCCTGATCGCTGCCTTCAATATCATTGGTTCTATTTCGATGCTTATTGTAGATAAACAAAAAGACATAAAAACACTTCAAAATCTAGGAGCAGACAACAAAGACATCTCAAATATCTTCCTTTTCGAAGGTTGGTTGATTTCCTTTTTCGGTGTAATCATCGGACTCTTCTTGGGCGTTTTGATCTGTCTGGGGCAGCAACATTTCGGTTGGCTTAAGCTAGGCAACTCCGGCACCTTTCTTGTCAATGCCTATCCTGTTCAAATAGAAATTTGGGACTTAGCGCTCGTCCTTATCGCCGTTTCCCTGATCAGTGCGTTAGCTGTTCTTTACCCCGTTCGCTATCTTTCTCGGAAAAAACTTAAGTTAAGTTGATTATATCGACGGAGAAAGCAGAAGGGACAAAGGAAAGAATAAGCTATTATCCCATAAAAAGGAATATGTTCTTTGCCAAATAAAGGAGAAAGAATTTAAATCGTAAGTCGTAAATCCAAGATCGTAAATTGCAAATTGAATTTTGAATCAAAAAGTCTTGCTAATTAGGGTTTATTGTCCTACTTTTGCAGTTTCTTTGAGAAATGTAAACGAATAAATGATATTATTAAAAAACAAAAACTTATGTGGTTATTAAATTCTTCTATTGGTAGGAAGGTGATCATGAGTGTTTCAGGTCTCTTCCTTGTTTTGTTTTTGTTATTTCACATGTGCATGAACATGACTTTGTTGTTTTCAACAGATGCTTATGATTGGATTTGTGAAATGCTCGGCGCTAACTGGTATGCTGTTGCAGCAACTTTAGTTCTAGCAGCCGGAGTTGCCGTTCACTTTATTTTTGCAACGATCCTTACTTTGCAAAACATGAAAGCTCGTGGAGCTGAAAAGTATGCTTTTGGTAATGGAACTAAAACAGAGTGGGCAGCTAAAAACATGTATGTATTGGGTATTATTGTTGTCTTGGGACTATTGGTTCACTTGAAGGACTTTTGGTATGAAATGCAATTTAAAGAACTCTTTCATCTTGAAGGAGCTGTTACTCATGGTTCTGGATTAGTAATTAACTTATTTCAAAGTGTTACTTATGTAATCATCTATTTAGTATGGTTAGCTGCTATTTGGTTTCATCTTACCCATGGCATTTGGAGTGCGATGCAAACTTTAGGATGGAATGGGAAAACTTGGTATCCTCGTGTGAAAGTTATTTCTAACGTTATTTCAACTATTATTATGCTTGGATTTGCGGCAGTACCTGTGTTTTTCTTTTTGCAAAGTTTTTGCGAAGGTACAACAAGATTATTCTAATTAACACGAATTTGAATTATGATGACATTAGATTCTAAAGTTCCACAGGGGCCCTTGGCTGAAAAGTGGACTAACTATAAAGGACACCAAAAACTAGTAAATCCGGCTAATAAACGTCGGCTAGATATTATCGTAGTAGGAACAGGACTTGCAGGAGCTTCGGCAGCTGCATCGTTAGGAGAGATGGGTTTCAAAGTAATGAACTTCTGTATCCAAGATTCTCCTCGTCGTGCTCACTCAATTGCAGCTCAAGGAGGTGTTAATGCTGCAAAGAACTATCAAAATGACGGAGACTCAGTTTATCGTCTATTTTATGATACTATTAAAGGAGGAGACTATCGTGCTCGTGAGGCAAACGTTTATCGTTTGGCGGAAGTAGCAAATAGTATTATTGACCAATGTGTGGCACAAGGAGTTCCTTTTGCCCGTGAATACGGAGGTTTATTAGATAACCGCTCTTTCGGGGGAGCGCAAGTTTCTCGTACTTTCTATGCGAAAGGACAAACAGGACAACAATTATTATTAGGAGCTTACTCTGCATTGAGTCGCCAAGTAGAAAAAGGAAACGTAAAATTATACGTGCGCTACGAAATGGTGGACTTAGTAATAATAGACGGAAAAGCTCGTGGTATTATTGCTCGCAATCTTGTAACCGGTAAACTTGAACGTTTCGCTGCTCATGCAGTAGTGATTGGTACAGGGGGGTACGGAAATGCCTTCTTCCTTTCTACTAATGCAATGACTTCTAATGGTTCGGCAGCCGCACAATGCTACCGCAAAGGAGCTTTGTTTGCTAACCCCGCTTTCGCACAAATTCACCCGACTTGTATTCCTGTGCATGGAGACTTCCAATCAAAATTAACATTGATGTCAGAATCTCTTCGTAACGACGGACGTATTTGGGTTCCTAAGAAAATAGAAGATGCAAAAGCAATTCAAGAAGGAAAACTTAAACCAACACAAATAGCAGAAGAAGACCGCGATTATTATTTGGAACGTCGTTATCCGGCATTCGGAAACTTGGTTCCTCGTGACGTTGCTTCTCGTGCTGCTAAAGAAAGAACAGATGCAGGATTTGGAGTAAACAACACAGGTTTAGCTGTATATCTTGATTTCTCAGACGCAATCAATCGTTTAGGAATAGACGTTGTAAGAGCGCGTTATGGAAACTTATTCCAAATGTATGAAAAGATAACTGACGATAATCCTTATGAAACACCGATGATGATTTATCCTGCTATCCACTATACTATGGGTGGAATCTGGGTAGATTATGAATTGATGACTACTATTCCGGGATTATTCGCAATTGGAGAAGCAAACTTCTCAGACCATGGAGCTAACCGTTTGGGAGCTTCCGCTTTGATGCAAGGATTAGCTGACGGTTACTTTGTTCTTCCTTATACTATTCAAAATTATTTATCGGATCAAATCCAGATCCCTCGTTTCAGCACAGATCTTCCTGAGTTTGAAGCAGCTCAAAGAGAAATCGAAGAAAAGATTGCTAAATTGATGAAGGTTCAAGGTAAGCGCTCGGTAGATTCTTTCCATAAAGCATTGGGACATATCATGTGGGAAAAAGTAGGTATGGCTCGTACTGCGGAATCTTTGACTGCTGCTAAGAAAGAAATCAAAGATTTAGAAAAAGAATTCTGGAGTGATGTTTATATTCCGGGAGAACCTAATGCGTTGAACGTAGAATTGGAAAAGGCACTTCGTTTAGTTGACTTTTTTGAAATTGGTTATCTAATGGCTTTAGACGGTTTAGACCGTAATGAGTCTTGCGGAGGACACTTCCGTGAAGAATACCAAACTCCTGAGGGAGAAGCGATGCGTGATGACGAACATTATGCATACGTATCTTGCTGGAAATATGAAGGAGAAGATAAAGATCCTGAGTTTATTAAAGAACCGTTGGAGTATGAGTTTGTTGTGCGTCAGCAAAGAAACTATAAAGCGTAAAAATCATGGAAAAAGTAATTAATA
>DAIPZW010000034.1:5954-9636 GCA_036781965.1 Bacteroidales bacterium | reverse complement strand
AAAAAATCAATATTCAAAATTTAAGATTCAAGATTTACGATTTTAGATTAGATAAGCATTACACGTTAAACACTAAACATTTTTCTTCTCCCTTCTCCTTGTTCCTTTCTGTTGTCTAATGCATTGTCAAACAATATATTAGATATATCAAAAAAATAAAGGTTATTTTAAAATTTATTCCCTTTATTTTTTTGAAAATGTTCTTTATTTTTAAAAATATAAACTTTATTTTTGGAAGGATAAAGTTTACTGTTTTCTCGACAAAGGTAATCTTTTTTTAGTTGAGAGTGGAGAATTGAGAGTGGAGAATTAAAAAAAGAAGAAATAAGCGTCATTGCGAACGAAGTGAAGCAATCTAGAATAAAAACATGGATTGCTTCGAACAAAGTTCACAGCAATGACGAAAAGTATTCTCAACTCCCAACTATTTATAAGTAAAGAGTTGCGGATAAAAAGCATCTTCAATGTGATCAATATCGAAATAAGGAGCATTTCCTAGCATAGAAATAATATCAAAACGGACAGGAAGGTCAATATCAAAGCGTTTTACGAAATAATCGGCAGCATGAATAATTCTATTCATTTGTTGTTTGGAAAGAGATTCGAGAGGATCGCCATAATAATTAACAGTTCTGGTTTTTACTTCAACAATTACCAGTTCTTCTCCATCGCTAGCTACAATATCCAGCTCATAGTGTCCCTTGCGCCAATTACGTTGCAGAATACGATAACCTTTTTGTTCTAAATACTCAATAGCGGCATCTTCTCCACTCTTTCCTAGTTCATTATGTTCAGCCATAGTTAAGATTTTTAGACAAAAATAACGGATTTTCTTTGTTTTTACAAGAGAAGAGTTTACTTTTGTGGAGAAATGAGCAAGAAGAATAAAAATCAACCGGCTAAACCGAAACTTCCCCGCACTAAAAGAGTAGCTTTTATGCTTACGGAGGAAGAAGAAAACGCCATGAAAGTTTATCTGAATAAGTATAAGATAACAAATCGGTCGAGATGGATACGGGAAACCGCTCTTGCTCATATATTAAAGGTGTATGATGATGACTATCCTACACTATTCAGCGAAAACGAAATGAGAAGATAAAAAACAACGTTCAATATTTAACGTTAAACGTTGAAAATTATTTAATTAAATAAACATTAAGCACTAAACATTAAACATCAGATGAAACGAACATTAATCCCTTTATTATCCTTATTATTATTTATGAGTACATCTTGCCAATCTAAGGCTCAAAACACAGAAGAAGAAAAATCTAAACCAACTGTTTACACATTAGAAACTTCGATGGGAAATATTCAAGTGAAGTTGTATGACAATACTCCTTTACATAAAGCACATTTCGAGAAAATGGTAAACGAACATACCTATGATAGTGTATTATTCCATCGAGTTATTAATGAATTTATGATACAGACGGGAGATCCTGAGACTAAACCGGGTGATAAAAGTATGAAAGAAAATCCGGATGACTTATATGGTTTGGTTCCTGCGGAGTTTAGGGCAGAAAACTTCCACAAAAAAGGAGCATTAGCAGCAGCTAGAATGGCAGACCAAGTAAATCCTGAAAAAATGTCTTCATCTACACAATTCTATTTGGTACAAGGAAGAGTATATGACGAACAAGAATTGCAAATGATGGAAATGTATTATGGAAAAAGTTTCTCTCCGCAACAACGCGAGATATACAAAACCATTGGCGGTACTCCTTTCTTAGATGGAGACTATACTGTTTATGGAGAAATAATAAGTGGCTTGGATATAGTAGATAAAATTGCAGCTACGCCTACTCGTCCCGGCGATCGTCCTATTGAAGATATTTATTTAATACGAGTAACTAAAAACTGAGCATGTCTCAGGATATATTCTACATGAAAAAAGCCCTGATCGAAGCACAAGAAGCTTTCGATCGGGGCGAAATTCCAATAGGGGCAGTGGTTGTTTGCAAGGATACTGTTATTTCCCGAGCACATAACCTTACGGAAGCCCTAAATGATGTGACTGCTCATGCAGAAATGCAGGCTATTACTGCAGCTGCTGATTCTTTGGGCGGAAAATACCTGAATGATTGTACGATTTACGTAACTATCGAACCTTGTCCTATGTGTGCTGCGGCATTAGCTTGGTCTCAAATAGGAAGAGTCATATATGGAGCGAAAGACGACAAGCGAGGTTACAGCAATTTCAGTCCGAATCTCTTACACCCTAAGACAAAAGTTACGGATAGCGTATTAGCGGAAGAATCAGCCGCATTAATGAAACAATTTTTTGCCGATAAGCGATGAAGAAAATACTTATAACCGGCGCAGGGGGCTTTATCGGCAGTTTTTTAGTAGAGAAAGCCTTGAGTTTAGGCTGGGAAACTTGGGCGGGAATACGCAAATCTACCAATAAAGACTATCTGCAAGACCCTTCTATCCGATTTATTGACTTACATTTCCAAGATAAAGATCAATTAGAAGCGCAACTGCTCGAACATATTGCTGAATTTGGAAAATGGGACTATATTATTCATAATCTGGGCGTAACTAAATGTGCCGACAGCAAGGATTTCGAGCGGATTAATTACGAATATGCCCGCAATTTCTTAGAAGCCTTAGAAAAAGCGCAGGCGATTCCCGAAAAGTTCGCATTGATGAGCAGTCTAAGTGCAGTAGTTCCTGACAATGAACAGACTAAATATGGAGCAAGTAAGCTGAAAGCGGAAGATTTCTTAAGGGAACAAAAGCCTATTCCTCATTTAATTTTCAGACCGACCGGAGTATATGGACCTCGCGAGAAGGATTATTTCCTAATGCTAAAGACAATCAAAAAAGGATTGAACGTAGCGGCAGGAATGAAGACTCAATACCTTACTTTTGTCTATGTAACCGACTTGGTCGAAGCGATTTTCTTAGGATTGAATAGTCCTATATATAATAAGACTTATCATGTCTCGGACGGAAAGGTATATACTGGCAAAGAATACAATCGTTTGGCTCAAGAAGCTATGGGAAAGAAACAAATTATTAATCTTCGCATTCCACTCTTTATAGTAAAAGCCGTATCTTACCTTTCCGAAGCTATAGCTTCTTATTCCGGCAAAACTTCTACCTTGAATAAAGATAAATATCGCATCATGAAACGTCGAGATTGGCGTTGTGACATTACTCCTATCGTAAATGATTTGAATTATACGCCTCAAGTCGATTTGAAACAAGGCTTAGAAAGTTGCGTTCGCTGGTATAAAGAAAACGGATGGCTGTAATTTAATTGAGAATTGAGAGTGGAGAATTGAGAATTTCTTTCACTCTCCGCTCTCAACTCTCAACTCTCAACTTTTTTCATGGATTAACCGTGATAAAAAACAAAGCGAGCATTAACATCTTGAGCTTGTTGTTTAATTTTCCGTTTGCTCTCCAAACTTTTCAAGGGCTCTATATCATAAGCTGAGATCCATTCATCAGAAAGATGAGCTTTCGTAGGAATAACATCGCCGGGATAAAAAATAAATTCATTGTCTGCTTGGAAACGAACGGCTAGTTGCCCTAAAGTATGCCCGTCATATAAATCTATAAAGCAATTCGGAATCAATTCAAAAGGAGTATCCACCCATTGAAGTAAGCCGTTTTCATAGATAGGCATTAAATCCTGCTTGCGAAAGGACGACTTTTCCAAATCATTCGG
>DAIPZW010000034.1:0-5854 GCA_036781965.1 Bacteroidales bacterium | reverse complement strand
CATAGATAGGCATTAAATCCTGCTTGCGAAAGGACGACTTTTCCAAATCATTCGGATTATTGAAACTTTCCCATTGCTTTTTGCCTACATAATGCTTTGCATTGGGAAAAGAAACCTGCAAGGTATTTGTATTATCGTAATATGTACACCCTCCACAATGGTCAAAATGAAGATGAGAAAGGATAACATCCGTAATATCTTCGGGAGAATAGCCTTGTTCTCTAATAGCTTGGCGAACATCTTTCTCGTCAAAGAAATCATAATAGGAAAGCTTACCTAAATCCTTGTTGCCTACGCCTGCATCTATAAGAATCAAGCGATCTTCCGTAATAAGTAAACAGGCATTCATAGCTAATGCGCAACGATTCTTATCATCGGAAGGAAACTTTCTGTTCCAAGCTCTTTTTGGTATGGAACCAAACATCGCTCCACCGTCAGCTTTGAAGAATCCAAGAGGAAGAATAGTATATTTTATCATGTTTTTCTTACCTTTGCGGCAAATATACGAATTTAATGGCTAAAACAATATTAATTACCGGCGCAAACGGACAATTAGGAAGTGAAATTAAAGCAATAGCTTCGCAATTTCTAGCTTTCGATTTCTTGTTTACGGATGTTGATTCCTTAGATTTATTGAATAAAGGGGCATTGTGTACTTTTGCTGCTGACAAGAAAATAGATTACGTAATTAATTGTGCAGCATATACGGCTGTGGATAAAGCGGAAACAGAGATAGAGTTGTGTTATTCTATTAATCGGGATGCAATAAAGAACTTAGCGGAAGTTTTCTCTACTAGTCGGATCATACATGTATCGACAGATTATGTTTTTGACGGGACTGCTACCAGACCTTATCGAGAAACAGATCCAACTAACCCGCAATCTGTTTACGGTAAAAGTAAATTAGAAGGCGAAGAAGCATTATTAAATGCAGATGTCGAAGCCATTATTATACGTACCGCTTGGCTTTATTCTCCTTATGGGAATAATTTTGTAAAAACCATGATTCGTTTAGGCTCTGAACGTTCTGAAGTCAATGTTGTATGCGATCAAGAAGGAACTCCTACTTATGCTGCCGATTTAGCTCGGAGTATATTAAACATGGTGCTTTATAGCGAACAGATTGACTTTCCTTCGGGCGTATATCATTATTCTAATGAAGGAAAAACCACTTGGTATGAATTTGCTTCTAAGGTTATGGAATTAGCTAAGCTAGATTGTAAAGTAAATCCCATTCCTACGAATGAATACCCTACTCCGGCGGCTCGACCTAAGTATAGTGTATTAGACAAAACCAAAATAAAAGAAACTTTTACTCTTCCTGTTCCTCAATGGGAAGAATCACTTGAAAATTGTATATCCAGACTATGAGCGAAATCATACAAGAGATTGGAAGACGAAGAACATTTGCCATTATTTCTCACCCGGATGCGGGAAAAACCACATTAACAGAAAAATTATTACTCTTTGGCGGCGCAATTCATGTAGCCGGAGCGGTTAAGTCGAATAAGATAAAGAAGACGGCAACCTCCGATTGGATGGAAATAGAGAAGCAAAGAGGAATTTCAGTGGCTACTTCAGTCATGGGATTTGATTATGACAATTATAAAATCAATATCTTGGATACTCCCGGGCATCAAGATTTCGCAGAAGATACTTATCGTACACTAACTGCCGTAGATAGTGTAATTATTGTTGTAGATATTGCCAAAGGAGTAGAGGCACAAACCCGCAAATTGATGGAAGTTTGCCGAATGCGAAAGACTCCTGTTATGATATTCGTAAATAAATTAGATAGAGATGGGGTTGATCCGGTCGACTTATTAGACGAATTGGAACAGGAACTAAAGATCAATGTACGTCCATTAAGTTGGCCGATTGAAATGGGCGTTCGTTTCAAAGGTGTCTATAATATCTTTGAAGAAAAGTTGGATCTGTATACTCCAAGTAAGCAGACTGTTACGGAGTCTATCCAATTTAAGGATATAAATAACCCCGAATTGGAAAATCATATCGGACAAGATGAAGCTAAGCAACTGAGAAACGACTTAGAACTCATAGAAGGTGTTTATCCTGAGTTTGATGTAAATACCTACTTAAAGGGAGATTTGGCGCCGGTGTTCTTTGGTTCTGCCTTAAATAACTTCGGAGTAAAAGAATTATTGGATTGTTTTGTGCGAATAGCCCCTTCTCCTCGTCCTGTAATGGCCGTAGAGAGAGAAATAAACCCGATTGACGATCCGATGTCGGGATTTATTTTTAAGATACATGCTAATATGGATCCGAATCATAGGAGTTGTATTGCTTTCTTAAAGATATGCTCCGGTAAGTTTGAAAGAAATGTCAATTACAAGCATGTACGTCATGATAAGATGATGAAGTTTACTTCTGCAACCGCTTTTATGGCTCAGAAAAAGGAAACAGTTGATGAAGCATACGCAGGAGATATAATTGGAATACCCGATACCGGCAATTTTAAGATTGGAGATACCATTACTTCAGGCGAAAAACTTCATTTCAAAGGTTTACCCAGCTTCTCGCCCGAGATGTTCAAATATATTGAGAATGCCGATCCTATGAAAGCTAAGCAATTGAATAAAGGAATAGATCAATTGATGGATGAAGGTGTTGCACAATTATTTATTAATCAATTTAACGGAAGGAAGATTATCGGAACAGTCGGACAACTCCAATTTGAAGTTATCCAATACCGATTATTGCATGAATACGGTGCACAATGTAAATGGGAAAACCTACATTTATATAAAGCTTGCTGGATTGAAAGCGACTCCGAAGCCTCTTTGAACGATTTTAAGAAACGTAAATATCAATACATTGCTAAAGACAAAGACGGACGCGACGTTTTTCTTGCCGATTCCAATTATGTTTTACAAATGGCTCAACAAGATTTTCCGGATATCCGTTTTCATTTCAACTCGGAGTTTTAATTTAGTTTTTCTTTTAGGTATTGTCCGGTTACGGAAGCAGGATTTGCAGCAACTTCCTCAGGAGTTCCTGTGGCTACTAAGTGTCCTCCTTTTTCTCCGCCTTCCGGTCCGAGGTCTATGATATAGTCTGCCATTTTTATTACGTCCATATTATGTTCGATAATAATAATGGTATGACCACGAGCAATAAGTGCATCAAAAGCTTTCATCAAAGTTTTTATATCATGAAAATGCAGCCCGGTTGTCGGTTCGTCAAAGATAAACAAGGTAGGAGAAGACTTTTCTTCGCTTAGATGATAAGCCAACTTAACGCGTTGATTTTCCCCTCCGGATAATGTAAAGGAACTTTGCCCTAGCTTTACATAGCCTAAGCCTACTTCTTGCAAAGATCTAAGCTTTTTAACTATCTTTTTCTCAGTACTTCCGTCTTGGCTTCCAAAGAAATTCACGGCTTCTTCTATCGTCATATCCAAAATATCATAGATGTTCTTTCCTCGATATTCAACATCTAAAACATCTCGACGGAAACGTTTGCCATTACAAGCTTCACATTCCAAGACTACATCAGCCATAAATTGCATTTCGACCGTTATAAATCCCTCTCCCTTGCATTCTTCGCAACGTCCTCCCTCTACATTGAAAGAAAAACAGGCAGGAGTCAATCTTAATTGCCTAGCTAAGGGTTGATCTGCATAGAGTTTACGAATATCGTCATAAGCTTTTAAATAAGTTACCGGATTAGACCGAGAAGACTTCCCGATAGGATTTTGATCCACAAATTCAATTTGATTAATCAACTGTAAATCGCCGGAAATTCCCTTAGCCTGAACAGATAAGTCCTTGCTATTTTCATAATAATGCTTTAATCCGGTGTATAATACTTCCCTTATCAGTGAAGATTTACCCGAGCCACTGACTCCGGTCACTACGGACATTACATTTAATGGGAATTTTACGTCAATATCTTTTAAATTATTTTCCCTTGCTCCTTGCACTTGAATATAATTGTTCCATTGTCTTCTTTTTTGAGGCAAGGTAATTTGTTCTTTTCCTGTTAAATACTTAACGGTATAACTATCACTATTCGGATCTAACTGGTTCACTTCACCTTGATAAACAACTTCTCCGCCCAATTGTCCGGCATCGGGACCTATATCAATGATATAATCGGCAGCACGAATGATTTCTTCGTCATGCTCTACGACAATTACCGTATTTCCTAAGTCGGTCAGTTGTCTTAATACTTTAATCAGCAGTCCTGTATCCTTTGAATGCAGGCCGATACTGGGTTCGTCCAAAATATAAAGCGAACCCACCAAACTACTTCCTAATGAAGTAGCCAAGTTAATCCGTTGACTTTCTCCTCCCGATAGAGTTGATGATAAACGATTTAGAGTTAAATATCCTAATCCCACATCATTCAAAAAAGCTAAGCGGGCATTAATTTCAATCAATAAGCGTTTGGCTATTTGAGCGCTTTGTTCGTCCAATTCTAAGTCTTTGAAAAATGATTGTAACTTACTTATCGGCAAATCAACCAAATCGGCAATATTCTTTCCGGCAATTTTTACATATAATGCCTGTTTTTTCAATCGAGTTCCCTGACAACTTGGACAAATAGTCTTACCTCGATAGCGAGCTAATATAACTCTATATTGTATCTTATAGGTATTTTGTTCCACATGACGGAAGAAATCATAAATTCCCCCTTCTGTATTCCAAAGAAAAGAAACTTGTTCAGGACTTAGTTCGCAATAAGATCTATGAATCGGGAAATCTTTATTATTTCGAATAAAATCTTGTTTCCATTCGTTCATTTTATCGCCTTTCCAACAGATAATTGCATCATCAAACAAGGATAAAGTTTGATTGGGAATAACTAATTTTTCGGAGATGCCTAATGTCTTTCCAAAACCTTCGCATTCGGGGCAAGCTCCCAAGGGACTATTGAAATTAAACATCAAGTCCGACGGTTCTTCAAACTCAATACCGCCTTCTTCAAAACGTTGAGAAAACTCTTTAACTATTTCTTCTTCCTGAGTATAGAGTTTAAGTAAAAGACTATCCTTCCCCTCGTAAAAAGCAGTTTCCGAAGAATCCGACAAACGCGAAACAACTTGAGGATCATCGGAAGCAGTCAAGCGGTCAATCAATAAAAGCACCTCATTGTTATTCAAAAGATCTTCATTCTCCAATATTTCATCCATGCGATATACCTTATCTGCAATCTCAACACGCGAAAATCCTTCCTTAATCAAGATTTCGAGTTGTTCCTTCATATTTCGCGAAGCGTTAGGCTCTACTTTCGTATAAATAGCCAACTTCGTACCTTCGGGATAGTTCAACATTTCCGAAACAACGTCTTTTACCTGATGTTTGCGCACTTCTTCGCCCGTTATAGGCGAGATAGTTTTCCCAATTCTGGCAAAAAGCATTCGCAAATAGTCATAAATTTCCGTAGAAGTACCGACTGTTGAACGAGGATTGCGAGTATTTACTTTTTGTTCTATGGCAATCGCAGGCGGAATCCCTTTAATATAATCCGTTTCCGGTTTACTCATCTTTCCTAAGAATTGTCTTGCATAAGACGAAAGACTTTCCACATAACGTCTCTGACCTTCCGCATATAAAGTATCGAATGCCAAAGAAGATTTACCCGATCCGGACAAACCGGTTATAACAACCAGCCGATTGCGAGGGATTTCTACATCTATATTCTTGAGATTATTAACTCTTGCACCTTTTATAATAATATTTTGCTCTAGCGCCATAGTTTGGTTTCTCCTAATTTTTGAATCTGCAAAGATACAAAAAAATCACTTGTGATTTTTTATTTAAGATTTACGATTTACGATTGTTTTTATTTTAACAATAAACATTACGAAAGAATAAATCATACACTTTTA
>DAIPZW010000033.1:0-9662 GCA_036781965.1 Bacteroidales bacterium | reverse complement strand
ACTTGTTTTTCTAAAAATAGAGGTTATTTTAAAATTTTCTTGTACATGTAAGTTTTAAAATAAGGGTTATTTTTAAAAATATAACCCTTGTTTTTTTGAATATAACAGGAATGTTTGGCGAAAGAAAGCTTATTTTTTTCTTCTTCCCCTTTTAAACCTTTTTCTTCCTAATAACTCTAAATTTCTAACCTTATGAAATTAAGTTTACATAAAGGATACAACTATAGTTATTATTTCATTACTTTTGTACAAAAAATTCTTGCATGAATAAAACTGTTAAGTGGACGATACTTGGTCTGATCGTTCTTATTGTCTTTGGATTAATAATTTATCCTAAGGCTAAGGAATATTTCAATACTGAAAAAACTTCGGAGGAATCGGGGAAACCACAAGCTCCATCAGGACGAAATGCTCCTTTAAGTGTGAATGTTAAAGTATTGGAGTACGAAACCTTAACAGATATTATTCCTGCTACGGGAAATCTTATCCCTGACGAGCAAGTGGATCTTTCTTTTGAGACTTCGGGTAAGGTTACACAAATATATTTTAAGGAAGGCGCTCATGTGGTTAAAGGAGAATTGCTTGCAAAAGTAAATGACAAACCTTTGCAGGCAGAGTTGCATAAATTGAAAACTCAATTACCCTTGGCTGAAGAACGTGTCTATCGACATGAAACTTTATTACATAAAGATGCGGTAAGTAAGGAGGCATACGAACAAGTGGTCACTGAGTTAGAAAAACTAAAAGCAGATATTGAACTAGTACAAACTCGTATTGCTCAGACAGAACTACGAGCTCCTTTTAGTGGTTCGGTGGGCTTAAGGCATGTAAGTGAAGGAGCTTATGCTTCTCCGACAACTATAATTACTACTTTAACGCGTATTATCCCTTTAAAGATTGAATTTTCAGTCAATGAAACTTATTCTAATGATTTGAAGGCGGGCACGAAGATTTCTTTTACTACTGATAATGCTTCGGAAGTAAACGAAGCTGTTGTTTACGCCGTTGATTCGAAAGTAGATATTGACACAAGGAGTATGGTGGCTCGTGCAATCTATCCAAATACCAACGGGAAACTTAAACCCGGAGGGATGGCATATATAGAAATTAAACTTCGGGAGGAAGACGATGCTCTCTTTATTCCTGCGGAAGCAATTATCCAAGAATTGGGAAAAACCATTGTTTATGTGTATGATAATGGAAAAGCCAAATTGGTTGAAGTGGAGAAAGGTCAGCGAACTGCCAATAATATTTCTATTCCCAAAGGTTTACATCCCGGAGATACTGTGATTGTTTCGGGAACTATGCAGCTTAGACGTGATATGCCTGTTGAAATTAATGAAATCATACGATGAACATATCTGAACTAAGTATAAAGCGTCCTGTATTATCTACCGTATTTATTCTGATAATTATCATTTTCGGTTTGATAGGCTATCAATCTTTGGGCGTAAGGGAATACCCCAATGTAGATAATCCGATTATTTCCGTAAGTGTTTCTTATGCAGGAGCGAATGCTGATGTAATTGAAAACCAGATTACAGAACCTCTTGAACAAAATATCAATGGTATTCCCGGAATCCGCTCTCTTTCGAGCACAAGTTCACAAGGTTCGTCCCGGATAACGATTGAATTTGAATTAGATGTAGATATGGAGACAGCTGCGAATGATGTTCGCGACAAAGTGTCACGAGCACAGCGTTATTTGCCTAAAGATTGTGATCCTCCAACGGTTTCAAAAGCGGATTCGGACGATGAACCGATCATGCAGGTTACTGTTCAAAGTGAAAAACGCTCTTTGTTGGAATTATCCGAAATAGCAGAACTTACAATAAAGGAACGTTTCCAGACCATTCAGAATGTAAGTGCCGTAGAAATTTGGGGAGAAAAAAGATATGCTATGCGTCTTTGGTTAGATCCTATTCGTATGGCAGCTTATGGTATAACTCCTATGGACGTGAAACGTGCGATTGACAAAGAAAATGTCGAATTGCCTTCCGGTTCTATAGAAGGAGATCGCATTGAACTTTCTATTCGCACATTAGGTCTAATGAAGACTCCGGAAGAATTCAATAATATGATTATTCACGAAAGCGAAAATCGTGTTATTCGCTTTAGAGATATAGGAACCGCAGAGTTAGGTCCGGAAAATCAGAAAAGTATTTTGAAGAAAAACGGCATACCGATGGTTAGTGTCGTTGTAATTCCTCAACCGGGTGCTAATCATATTGCTATTTCGGATGAAGTAAGAGTCCGTCTAAAGCAATTGGAAAAAGACTTGCCGAAAGATGTGAATCTAAGCGTCACCTTTGATAATACTCAGTTTATTCGTGCATCTATTTCGGAAGTACAAGAAACCGTTTATGTTGCCTTTGCGCTTGTAATTATTGTGATTTTCCTTTTCTTACGAGATTGGCGGGTTACATTAATTCCGGTGGTTGTTATTCCTGTTTCTTTAATTGGAGCGTTCTTTGTAATGTATATTGCAGGCTTTTCAATAAATACTCTTTCCATGCTAGCAATTGTATTGTCTGTTGGATTGGTGGTTGATGATGCTATTATAATGACAGAAAATATTTACATCCGAATTGAAAGAGGAATGTCTCCAAAAGCCGCAGGAATTGAGGGAGCAAAAGAAATTTTTTTTGCAATTATTTCTACTACAGTTACTCTTGTTGCCGTATTTGTTCCGATTGTATTTATGCAAGGAATGACGGGAAGATTATTTCTTGAATTTAGTATTGTAATTACCGGGTCGGTTATCATATCTTCTTTTGTCGCTTTGACTTTTACGCCGATGTTGGCTGCTAAGATGTTGAAAAAAAGAGAAAAGAAAAATGTTTTTTATATTAAGACAGAATCTTTTTTTGAAGGTATGAATAAATATTACGGTATCGGTTTGCGGTACTTTTTACATCATCGATGGATTACTTGGCCAATTATTCTAGCTACAATTGTTATTATAGTTGTTTTATGGAGACAAATTCCTGCGGAAGTAGCTCCTATGGAAGATAGATCGCAAGTAACAGCTCGTATAACGGCTCCACAAGGGGCTACCTTTGAACTTTATCGTGATTATTCGGATAAAATAGCACATATAGTTGATTCCGTAGTACCTGAACGGGAATCAAATGTAATAATGGCAAGAAGTGGTTTTGCTTTTGTTCGTGTAATACTTCCTAATATTCGGGAAAGAGAAAGAAGTCAGATGGAAATTGCCGATGCTTTAACTCGTGCTGTTCGAAACGAAACAGAAGCAAGAACTTTTGTACAGCAACAATCAAGTTTTGGCGGAAGGCGTGGCGGAATGCCTATTCAATATGTTCTTCAAGCCTCTAATATTGAGAAATTAGAGGAGTATATTCCTAAGTTTATGGAAAAAGTAAATGCAAGTTCCCTTTTCCAAATGTCGGATGTGAATTTGAAATTTACAAAACCTGAGACTCATCTTACAATTAACCGAGATCGAGCAAACTTGTTGGGAGTAAGTACTCGTGATATTGGAGAAACACTTCAATATGCCTTGTCCGGACAACGAATGGGGTATTTCTATATGAATGGTAAGCAATATCAAATCTTAGCAGAGATTAATAGGCAACAACGTAATACTCCATCTAATCTGGAGGCGATATATATTAAAAATAATAATAGAGATATGATTCAATTGGGCAATTTAGTTTCTCTTTCTGAAAGTGTTGCTCCACCACAACTTTATCGTTTCAATCGTTTCAACTCAGCAACGGTAAGTTCCGGACTAGCTCCCGGTGTAACTATCGGTCAAGGCTTGGAAGAAATGGATAAGATAGCTAAAGAAGTCTTGGATGAAAGTTTTAGAACTGCTTTAACCGGCGAATCTAAAGAGTTTAGAGAAAGTTCCGACTCTTTGATGTTTGCCTTTGGTCTAGCATTGGTACTTATTTTTTTGATTCTTGCCGCTCAATTCGAGAGCTTTAAAGATCCTTTTATTATTATGCTGACCGTTCCTCTAGCTGTAGCCGGCGCTTTAATCTTTATGAGTGCAGGCGGAATCACTATGAATATATTTAGTCAGATTGGAATTATCATGCTAATAGGCTTAGTTGCCAAAAACGGCATCTTGATTGTAGAATTTGCTAATCAACGCCAAGAAGCAGGGCTTTCAAAGCGGAAAGCGATAGAGGAAGCCGCCATTCAACGTCTTCGACCTATCTTGATGACAAGTATTTCCACGATCTTAGGTTTACTACCTCTAGCTTTTGCTAGTGCAGAGGGAGCTAATTCACGTATTGCGATGGGAGTCGCGGTTATTGGCGGATTGACACTTTCTACTTTCTTGACCTTGTTTATTGTGCCTGCTGTATATACCTACTTTTCAACAAACCGGAAAAAAGATGAAGACCATTCAAATGAATAAACGAAGATTCTATTCGCTATTCTTATTAATATTCATGTTTTCTGTATTATTACACGGACAAGAATATTATGATTTGCAACAAGTGTTGGAAATTGGATTAGAGCGAAACTTCGATATACGTATTGCACGTAATAAAGAACAGATCTCAGAGAATAATGCAACTTGGGGAAATGCAGGAGCCTTGCCTTCTTTGGATTTAAGTGCAGGTTATTCAGGCACATTTAATGATGTAAAGCAACATCCTGTATCTGGAAGCTGGGTAAAGAATGAAGATATTCATAATCAAACAAGTACTGTAGGACTAAATGTTAGTTGGACTATTTTTGACGGACTATCTATTCAAACCAATCATAAGCGTCTTAAAGAATTGCGGGAAATGGGTAAACTAGAAACCCAATTAGTTATTGAAAATCTCTTGAGTGATCTTATTTCTGAATATTATAATCATATTCGTCAACGGATTCGCTTGAAAAATTTGGATTATGCGCTTAGTCTTTCCCGCGAAAGATTAAGAATTGTAGAGGCACATTATACGATTGGTTCTAAATCCCGATTAGATTTACTGCAAGCTCGGGTAGATTTCAATGCAGATAGTTCAAAACTAATGACACAAATAGAAACTTTATACTCTTCGGGAATAAATCTCAACCAATTGATGGCATTAGAAGATGTATCGCAAGAGTTTCGATTGGCAGATACAACGATTACTATCAAATCGATTCCGGATAGAGAGCAATTATGGTCACTAGCTCTTCAGAAGAATACAGAACTCCTAATATCCGAAGAAAATAAATTGATAAGCGAATTGGATTATAAGATTATTCGAGGTAAAGATTGGCCTTACCTTCGCTTTAATGGAGGCTACGGTTATACGAATAATAAATATGAGAAAAGTACTTACGACCGCCAAGAAACCTTAGGGACTAATTATGGTCTGACCTTAGGTTTTACCATCTTTGACGGAATGAATCGCCGAAGAGAAAAGAAGAATGCCAAGATAGAAATCTTGAATCAAGAAATCCGCCGCGAGAAGTTGGAACTATCCCTAAAAGCCGACTTAACAAATATGTGGATGGTTTATCGAAATAACCTGGACTTGATAAACTTAGAGTCGGAAAATAGAGAAGCTGCCAAAGAAAACTATGAAATCGCCTTAGAGCGTTATCGATTAGGGGATCTTGCAGGAATAGAACTTCGAGAAGCACAAAACAGCCTATTGGAAGCGGAAGAGCGTTTATTACAAGCAGAGTTTAATACCAAACTATGCGAAATCTCTTTATTATTACTAAGCGGGGAAATAACGAATTACTTGGAATTGTAGGATTTTATTTATTTTTTAACCCCAAATATACCTTTTTCAACTTTTCTCCGTTTGTTATAATGTACGTATCGAAATAACATGCGAAAAATACTCTCTGTTTTTATACTCTTCATAGGTTTTTCTCTCTCTGTTTCAGGACAAGAAGGGAAAACAGCTTATGAATATCTATTACTTCCGGGTTCTGCTCATACTGCAGCTTTGGGAGGTAACCATATTACGGTTGTTGAGCCGGATATATCCATTGCTTTTAATAATCCTGCTTTATTAGGATATGAAATGGATATGCAAGCAAACATTTCTTATATGTCTTATGTGGCTGATGTCGGCATGGGAACCGTTGCTTTTGGAAAGTCGATAAATAAACGTACGACCATAGGCTTTGGAGTAAACTATACGAACTATGGAAAAATGTTCGAAACCACTGAACAGAATGAAATACTAGGCGATCTGAAAGCTTCCGATATTACAGGGAATATATTTCTTTCTCGTGACCTAACCGAAAAACTTCGTGGAGGGATAACTGCCAAGTTTATTTATTCTAACTACGGAGATTTTACTTCTATCGGAGCAGGTGTTGATTTAGGTTTAAGTTATTATGACCCGGATACGGAATTTTCTTGGAGTATTGTCGGAAAGAATATCGGGAGACAAATAACTGCTTATGACGAAGAGAAAGCTTCTATGCCATGGGATATTCGTGCCGGAATAAGTAAGAAACTAGATAACGCACCTATCCGAATTTCTTTAACCGCTCTCTATTTGAAACAATGGAAGTTCGATAATATAACGGGAGAAGACAAAGATTCTTTCTTAACTACCTTAGGCAAACATTTGGAAATAGGAGTAGATGTAATCCCTACGGATAACTTTTGGCTGGGAGTAGGGTATAATGTAAAAAGAGGCTCGGATCTTAAACTTCAAGAAGGAAATAAATTCGGAGGTCTTACTGCCGGAGCAGGACTTAAGGTAAAAGCATTTAGTGTCGGAGTAGCTTATGGAAAATTCTTCCCTTCTGCCAATTCTTTTATGGTGAGTCTTTCTTGTTCTTTCGCCGAAATGAAACTATAATTCAGTTATGAAAAAAATAACCATAGCCATTGATGGACATTCCTCTTGTGGAAAAAGCACGATGGCAAAGGAATTAGCTAAGGGTATTGGTTATACTTATATAGATACCGGAGCTATGTATCGCGCAGTTACTCTTTATGCCATTCGCAACCATATCTTTGAAGGAGACAAGCTGAATTTGGATCTCTTAAAACAGGAAATGGAAAATATCCATATAACATTTAAGAAAAATGAAGCAACCGGACAGTCGGATACTTACCTTAATGGGGAAAATATAGAGAGAGAAATCCGAAGTATGGAGGTTGCAGACAAAGTTAGCCCTATTGCAGCTGTCGGTTTTGTGCGTGAAGCAATGGTAAAACAGCAACAAGCGATGGGCAAAGAGAAAGGAATTGTTATGGACGGCAGGGATATTGGAACTGTTGTCTTTCCTGATGCCGAACTTAAGATATTTGTAACTGCTTCTTCCGAAGTTCGTGCCAACCGCAGGCTGAAAGAATTACAATCCAAAGGTTATGAAGCCTCCTACGAAGAAGTATTAGCCAATATTGAGAAACGAGACCATATAGATTCTACTCGCAAAGACGGACCTCTCCGTCAAGCCGACGATGCTTTGCTTTTAGACAATTCAAATTTATCTTTCCAAGAACAAAATAATTGGCTGCTGGAACACTTCAAGCAAAAAACAAAATAATTCTTTTGGTAGTTATATCCATATAACAACTAAAACACATTCAGATCATGTTGGAAAATATATATTGGAATAACACCCTCAAAAGTTGGGGAATTTCTTTGATTATTCTTATCGTTACCTACTTACTTACAAAGCTGGTAAGGACCATTAATCAGAAGGTAATTAAAAAGATAACGGCTAAAACGGTTACGAAAACGGATGATGCCATTTTTGAAGCCATTGAAGCTCCCATTAAGTTTGGAATTGCTTTGCTGGGGATATGGATTGCTCTTCATCGTCTGAATCTTTCCCCTTCTTTATCGCGTGGAGTGGAAGCGGCCTACCAGATATTAATTGTTTTGAATGCCACTTGGTTGATTATTCGCGTATTAAATACTTTATTAGACTCTTATTGGGCAGACAAAGCCGATGATTCTGCTAAAACCAAGAAGCATACTGCCCGAATGATGCCGATTGTCAAACGAATGATTGTGATTATTGTTTGGCTTATCGGGATTGTTACAGCATTAAGTAATGTTGGCGTAAACATTACTGCTTTATTAGGAACATTAGGTATTGGGGGTATTGCTTTTGCCTTAGCCGCCCAAGACACCATAAAGAATATTTTTGGAGCGTTTACTATTTTTACGGATAAACCCTTTACTATAGGCGATGTAATTCGCTTTGATAGTTACGAAGGAACGGTTGTCGATGTAGGTATGAGAAGTACAAAGTTGCGTAATTATGATAAACGTTTGGTTACGTTCCCTAATTCAAAATTGACTGATGCTTCTATTGTCAATATTTCGGCAGAACCGATGCGAAGAGTCGTAATGAAATTAGGTCTTACCTATGATACCACTCCGGAAAATATGCAAAAAGCGATGGAAATCTTAAAATCTATTCCTTCCGAAGTGCAATTTGTTTCTTCTAAGGATGTAGATGTCAGCTTTTCCGAATTTGGAGACTCAGCGCTTATCCTTACTTTTATTTATTTCATTGAAAAAAGAGGAGCAATCCGGTCTGTAACTTCAAATGTCAATCTGAAAATTCTTTCTGCCTTTAATGAAGCCGGATTGAACTTTGCTTTTCCAACCCAAACCATTTATATCGAAGAATCTTCGGGGAATAGCTAAGCGCTAATAAAACATTTTCCATACCTTTGTCGAAAAAATTAAATTCATGTCGAACTTTGCGCTTATTTTTATATGTATTGTCGTAGGAATGCTCTTCACAAAGTTGAAAGTAGTCCCTGCCGGTTCGCATAAAGGCGTAAATGCTTGGGTGTTGAATGTAGCTTTGCCGGCTCTTGCCCTTCGTTTTGTTCCGGAAATAGAATGGAGCGTTAATATTTTAGTTTCCGTTATTGTTCCTCTCGTCGTTTGGTTCGGAGCTTGGGCATTTGTTCAAATTTATGACCGGAAAAGAAAACTATCCGTAGGTTCGCGGACGGCTTTACAAATCACTTGTGGATTAGGGAATACGGCGTTTATCGGTTTTCCTATGATTTCCGCATTTTATGGCGAGTCGGAAATTCATCATGCCGTAGTTTTTGATCAAATAACCTTTATTATTTTTTCAACTTTAGGCGTATTGACCGTATTACGTGCTTCGTCCGAGAAAGAACATCAAGTAGGTCTGGGCGATGTCTTGAAGAAAATTCTTCATTTCCCGCCTTTTGTTGCTTGCGTAGTGGCTTTAGTTTTTTCCAAATTCTTTGATTTCTCTTTTGCTTACCCTTTGTTGGATAAACTAGTGGCTACCATGTCGCCGATGGCATTGTTTTCGATCGGGCTACAGTTAAAATTCGGTGCTTTCAGGCAAGAATGGAAATTGATGATAGCCGGATTGAGTTATAAACTGCTCTTAGCTCCCGCTTTCGGCTTGGTAGTTGTCCTTTTGATGGGTACATCGGGCAATTTGGCTAATATAACCGTCTTTGAGGCTAGTATGTCTTCCCATATAACCGCTAGTTTACTGGCGAGTCAATACAATATGAATCCGCGCTACTGCTCTTTAGTGGTCGGTGTCGGGATTATCCTAAGTTTTATCACTTCCGGTATCTGGTATTTCATTCTTCCATATATATTAGCTTGATGTAGGCTTGGGAAAAATGGATTTTTCTCACCCAAACCCTCTCCAAAAATGAAGAGGGCTTTTTGTTTTTGCTCCCTCTCCTATAGGAGAGGGCAGGGGTGAGGATATAC
>DAIPZW010000032.1:0-9665 GCA_036781965.1 Bacteroidales bacterium | reverse complement strand
TTTAAAAATAACCTTTATATTTTCAAAAAAGCATAATGTATTGAAATAGAATTAGTTTGCAAAGACAAAATTAATCTCCTCACCCTCCGCCCTCTCCAACATGGAGAGGGAACTAAACCTTGTCATTGCGTGCTTGACACGCAATCTCATAAGATCCCGTATCAAGTACGGGATGACACTAATCTTAAATTACAAATCGTAATTCGTAAATCTAAAATCGTAAATTTTATTTACCTTTGTACTCCTTATAATAAATAGGAAAATGGGAAAAAATAAGTTACAGAAGTTTTCAGATATGGATTTGTACCCGCATGTGTTTCAATATCCCTTTTCTGTTTTGCAGGAAAAAGGGTTTGAGTTGAAAGGCAAATGGAATCAAGACTTTTTTAAGAATGACAATCCGATAGTTCTCGAACTTGGTTGCGGAAAAGGAGAATATACCGTAGGTCTGGGTAAGTTATTTCCGGAAAAAAACTTCATAGGTATAGATATAAAAGGGGCTCGCATGTGGACAGGAGCGAAACAATCGCATCTGGACGGCATGAACAATGTAGCATTCCTGAGAACTCACATAGAATTGGTCAATCATTTCTTTGCATCGGGCGAAGTTTCGGAAATTTGGATAACCTTTCCCGACCCGCAAATGAGCAAAGTGAACAAACGCATGACTTCTACACGCTTTATGAAGTTGTATCGTTCGATATTGAAGGAAAACGGACTGATTCATTTGAAGACCGACAGCAACTTCATGTTTACTTATACGCGGGAAATGGTGAATGTGAACGGATTCCCGATTCTTACGCAAACAGACGATTTATATCAAACAGAAAAAGAGAATTCGATACTTTCTATTCAGACCTTTTATGAACAACAATGGTTGGATCGGGGTTTAAGTATCAAATACATTCAATTTTCACTGCCCAATCAAGAAAACTACCTGGAACCTGAGGTGGAAATCGAGTTGGATAGTTATCGAAGTTTTAATAGAAGTAAACGTTCGGGCAATCAAAAAAACAATTAATAAATCACATATCCCATGCTAAAGTTATATCCTCAACTGATTATAGACGCTTTAAAAAATGTACGCTATCCGGCTACCGGTAAGAATATTATAGAAATGGAAATGCTGGAAGACGATATGCGTATTGACGGCAACAAAGTTTCTTTTTCTTTGATATTCAACAAAGCAAACGATCCTTTTGTGAAATCAATCGTTAAGGCGGCGGAAACAGCTATTTTGACTTATGTTTCGCCCGAAGTGGAGATCAAAGGAAATATTCAAGCCAAAACGAAACAAGTTATTCAACCGGAAGCTCCTAAGTTATTGCCGGAAGTAAAAAACATCGTAGGTGTATTTTCCGGTAAGGGTGGAGTAGGAAAGAGTACTATTGCCGCAAATTTAGCGATTGCTTTGGCACAACAAGGATATAAAGTCGGACTTCTCGATGCAGATATTTACGGACCCAGTATTCCTAAAATGTTTGGTGAGGAAGATGCGCGTCCTTATATGGAAGAAATTGACGGACGAGAGTTAATTGTTCCGGTAGAAAAGTACGGTGTAAAAATACTCTCGATAGGTTTCTTTGTAGATAAGGACAATGCCTTGGTTTGGAGGGGAACGATGGCAAGTAATGCTTTGCGCCAACTGCTTACGGACGTTAATTGGGGCGAATTGGACTATTTCTTGTTGGATTTACCGCCCGGAACCGGAGATATTCACCTTACATTGGTACAAACCTTAGCCGTTACGGGAATGGTAATCGTTACCACTCCGCAAGAAGTAGCTTTGGCTGATGCTCGCAAGGGAATAAATATGTTTACGGGGGATAAAGTCAATGTTCCAATCTTAGGATTAGTTGAAAATATGGCTTGGTTCACTCCCGCCGAACTACCTGACAATAAGTATTACCTTTTCGGTCGCGACGGCGGCAAGCGTTTAGCCGAAGAAATGCAAGTTCCTTTGCTGGGCGAGATACCTATTGTTCAAAGTATCAGTGATGGCGGAGATTCCGGCGTGCCTGCTGCCGTAAATCAAGAAACTCTTACCGGACAAGCCTTTCAGCAATTGGCAAAGAACGTAGTTGAGCAAGTGGATTACCGGAATACTCACTTGGCTGCTACGGAAAAGGTAAACGTAAAAGGGGCAAAGTAGCAATAAAAACCCGTAAGCTCCGTTTTATACCTATTAATAATCTATTAAACTATGAATCGGAGAATCCTTTTCTTTTTTTTCTTGATACTTATAGCGGCATCTTGCGGAAAGAAAAACGTATATGGAGAAATTAATCCCGAATTTGAGATTATTCGCTTGGATTCGGTCATGTTTTCTTTCTTGAACAATCAAACTTCCGAGCAAGCTTTGAATAATTTCTTTCCCTTGTTGGATACTTTAGGTAAACATACTTACAGAATCGGCATTTGTGAAGACGAAAGTTTCTATTCCCGCCTGAAAACTTACTTTTCTCATGATGAATTAAAGAAACTGTATCAAGATACGGAAGCTTGTTTCCAAGATATGACCCAAATGAATCGGGAGCTATCCTATGGAATGGAACAATTACAGTCTCATTTTCCCGAAATTCCTGCTCCCAAGATTTATTCTCACGTTTCGGGTTGGAAACAAAACGTTATCGTTACGGACGATGCTCTTTCTATTTCTTTGGATAAGTATTTAGGTTCTGATTATCCCCTGTATCAATCTTATTTCAAAACCTATCAATTGCCTTTGATGTGTCCTGACCGCGTCGTTCCCGATTATTTATTGGGATATATAATGGCTAATCTTCCTTTTAGGGGAGATGATAAAGTCTTGCTCAATCGTATGCTTTATGAAGGTAAGTTATCTTATATACTTTCCCAATTGATTCCGGAAAGAGATAAGCGAGAGTTTGTGGGATATACCGAAGAGCAATATCGATGGTGCGAAAAAAATGAAAAACGTATCTGGAATAAGATATTAGAAAATAAACATTTATATACACCTGATCCAATTACAACGAATCAATATTTACGTCCGGCACCTTATACTTCCAATCTGCCAACAGAATCGCCGGATCGGGTAGGAGTCTGGTTAGGTTATCAAATCATCTGCTCATACATGAAAAAGAATCCGAAAACTACTTTGTCAGAACTGATGCAGATGACTGAATACCAACAGTTATTGAAAGACTCCCGTTATAAACCTTAAGCCAATCCGAAAGTTTCTTTGATTTTATCTATATAGTCTAATTTCTCCCAAGTGAAAAGTTCGACTTCTATCGTTTTGGTCGGAGTTTCACTGTAGCGGGAAGTAAATGTTTTCTTTACAATTTCCGGATTACGCCCTACATGACCGTAAGAAGCGGTTTCAAAATAAATCGGATTACGCAGTTTGAGCCTTAATTCAATTGCTTTTGGGCGCATATCAAACAAAGAAGCTACTTTTTCCGCAATCTCTCCATCGCTTAACGCCACTTTACTCTTACCGTAAGTATTAATAAAAATATTCATCGGTTCGGCTACTCCAATTGCATAAGCTACTTGCACCAAAATCTCATCAGAAATGCCGGCAGCTACTAAATTCTTAGCAATATGCCTGGCAGCATAAGCAGCAGAACGGTCTACTTTTGATGGATCTTTGCCGGAAAAAGCTCCACCTCCATGAGCTCCTTTGCCTCCATAGGTATCTACGATGATTTTCCTGCCTGTTAGTCCGGTATCTCCGTGAGGCCCTCCGATTACAAACTTTCCGGTCGGATTGACGTGGTATATAATTTTATCTGTAAATAGATCTTGTACATTTTTGGGATAGAGTGCTTTCACTCGAGGTATGAGAATATGTTGAATATCCTCTTTGATTTTTTCCTGCATCCGTTTATCTTCTCCGGGAAAGAAGTCATCATGCTGAGTAGAAACAACAATGGTGTCAATAGCTTCGGGAGTTCCATTGTCGCTATACTTAATGGTAACTTGAGACTTAGCATCCGGACGAAGATAAGGCATCAAGTCGTTATGATTCTTACGAATATCCGCCAATTCTTTAAGTAAACTGTGAGATAAATCCAACGCCAAGGGCATATAATTATGCGTTTCGTTGGTTGCATAGCCAAACATCATACCTTGGTCGCCTGCTCCTTGAGAAAAAGGGTCTTCCCTGTCCACTCCTCGATTTATATCCATCGATTGCTCATGAATAGCGCTCAATATTCCACAAGAGTCAGCGTCGAATTGATATTCGCTTTTCGTATATCCTATATGACGGATCACTTTTCTTGTTATATCCGGAATATCCACGTATGTTTTCGACTTTACTTCCCCTGCTAATATCACTTGTCCGGTCGTAACCATGGTTTCACAAGCTACTTTCGAGTCAGGATCATAAGCTAAAAATTGATCTAATAGAGCGTCTGATAATTGATCGGCAATCTTATCCGGATGTCCCTCAGAAACGGACTCGGATGTAAAATAATAACTCATATATATAGTGCTTTAAAATAAAAAAATCTGATAAAGAGATTATCAGAAATGCAAGATTGTTTTTAGCATTTTTTTTTGTGGTTGCAAGCAAGACAAATCTCTCCACATTTCCTAAATCCGATACAAAGATAAAACAATTAATTGAGAATTGAGAATGGAGAGTGGAGAATTATTTAAGATAACTATTTTTTAACAAATAGTAATCCAACAAAACCATTGCTGCCATTGCTTCAACAATAGGGACTGCTCTTGGAAGTACACAAGAATCATGTCTTCCTTCTTTATTCTTATTTAAGGTAGGAACAGGTTTGAAGGCAACACGAAAGTAAATATCTTCGCCGTTACTAATTCCTCCTTGTATTCCTCCCGAATGATTGGTGGTTGTACCTAAGCTTCCGTCGGGTTTGGTATAGAAAGAGTCATTCATTTTCGAGCCTTTATATTGAATACCTTCGAATCCCATACCATAATCAAATCCTTTTGCTGCGTTGATACTTAACATTGCCGAAGCTAAAGCAGCTTGCAGTTTATTATAAACAGGTTCTCCCAATCCGACAGGAACATTTTTACAAACACAAGTAACTACTCCGCCTAAAGTATCGCCATCTTCTTTTACCTTATTAATAAGTGTTTCCATTTCTAAGGCTTTTTCTGCATTAGGACAGCGAACTAGATTATTTTCTCGGAGAGATAAATCTAAATCCGTATAAGATTCTTCAACTTTGATAGTTTCTACTTGAGAAGTATAGGCTTGAATTAGGATATTCTCTTTTTCCAATAATATTTGTTTAGCAATCGCGCCGGCAACTACCCTTGTAACGGTTTCTCTTGCCGAAGAACGTCCACCTCCTCGGTAATCTCTGATACTATATTTGGTTTGATAAGTATAATCAGCATGAGAAGGGCGATAAATATCCTTTAGATTGTCATATTCGCTGGAATTATAGTCCTGATTTTTAATTATAAAGCCGATAGGAGTGCCTGTAGTTTTTCCTTCAAATAGACCTGAAAGAAATTCTACCTGATCTTCTTCCTTGCGCGAAGTAGATAAAGGTGATTGTCCCGGTCGGCGGCGATCAAGTTCCTGTTGAATCATTTCTAAATCTAAAGAAAAGCCGGAAGGGCACCCATCAATGATGCCCCCCATAGCTTTTCCGTGTGATTCGCCGAAACTTGTCAGGCGGAATATATTTCCAAAAGTATTCATTAATGCTTTAATTAGCAGCCACAACCGCAACCTCCTTCATTAGAACCGCTATTACAGCCTTCATCTCCGCAACTATCACAACTGCAACCGTCCATTTCCTGATTCATTTGAGCAATATCTTCAGCTGTAGCCTCGCGAACTTCAAGGATTTCACCTTCAAAGTTCAAAGTTTCGCCTGCAAGCGGATGATTAAAGTCCATAACGACTACATCGTCTTTCACTTCAAGGACTGTTCCCATTACACGTTGTCCTGTATTAGTCATCATAGGGATTGTAGCGTCTTCATGCACCATTTCAGAGTCAAACTTACCATCTACTTCAAAAATATTTTTTGGAAGTTCGGCTAGTTGTTCTGCTATATGCTCTCCATATGCTTGTTCAGGGCTTAAAGTGAAAGAAAACTTATCTCCGACTTTCAATCCTTCCAAGTTCTTTTCAAATTCGGGAAGCATCATGCCCATACCAAACATAAACTGTAAAGGTTTGTCGGCATTCACCGTTTCCATTACTTCTTTTCCTCCGTTTTCGTCGTTTACAGTTAAAACATAAGTAAGCGACACCATTTTTTCGTCTGAGATTTTCATTGATTCTATATATTAATTAATATTATTGAGTAATGGAAGCGACTGCTTTTTTTAAGTTATTCAAAGCTTTCTCTAAGATAGCTCTAGGAGTTCCTACGTTTAATCGCATAAATCCTTTTCCTTCTTTCCCAAAAGCCTCTCCATTATTTAAGGCAAGCTTGGCTTTATTTATAAACAAGCTTACTAATTCTTCTTGTGATAAATTTAATTCGCGGCAGTCTAACCAAATAAGGAAAGATGCCTGCGGTCTAAACGCCTTTAATTGAGGAATGTTTGTTTTCAAGTATTCTTCTACGAAATTTATATTCTCTTGAACGTATTGCAACATTTGAGTTTTCCATTCTCGACCTTGATTATATGCAACTTCGGTAGCTGTGAAAGCGAAGACTGTTCCGTTTTGGAATTCACTTGCTTCCATCCATTTGAATAGCTGAGTTCTTATTTTTTCATTTGGAACAATACAATAAGAACTTACTAAGCCTGCAATATTAAACGTTTTACTTGGAGCCATGAAAGTAATACTATTTTCACGAGCATGCTCAGAAACAGTTGCAAAAGGGTGATGTTTCCTTCCCCAAAGAGGCATATCCGAATGTATTTCGTCAGAAACTACCAATATATTATTTTCATAGCAAATTTCAGCTAGTTCTTGTAAAGTTTCCTTACTCCAAGTGATCCCAACGGGGTTATGTGGATTACAAAGAATCAGGATTTTACAATCTTTATCGATCAATTTTCTTAAACCTTCCAAGTCCATAAGATAAGATCCATTGTCTTCAATCAAAGGATTATGGACTACTTGACGATTATGCAGGCGAGGGACATCAGAGAAAGGAGTATAAACAGGAGGCTGAATAATGACTTTGTCTCCGGGATTAGTAAAACACATTACACTAAAGGCAAGTCCTTTTACGATACCGGGAATAAAATTCAACCATTCTCTTTTAACTTCCCAATTGTGTTCTTCTTTTTGCCAATTAATAATTGCATGGATATATCCGGGGGTTGGACCGGTATATCCGAATATACTGTGATCTACTCTCTTATGTAATGCATCTAAAATAAAGTCTCCGCAAGGAAATTCCATATCGGCAATCCACAAGGGGATAAGGTTTTCGCACCCGAAACGCTCTTTTAATGCATCGGTCTTTAATGCTCCCGTACCTTTCCGTTCAATGATCTGATCAAAATTATATGTACTCATAAATAATAATTGAATGTCTTAAAAAAATTTGCACAAAGATAATAATAAAACTAAGACATAAGAATGAAAAGCTAAAAACTAATAAATCTTAAATAGGGGACAACACATTTATTTCTAATAGATTCATCAAAAAATAATGGCAAAAAAACACAGAAAAGAAAGATTTATGATAAAAAAGTAAAAAAAATCATCAAATATTTGAATAATAATAATCTATCACTTATATTTGCAACTGAGAATTACTTAATATGGACATTTTACCTTTATGTTTAATAAATAAAAATTATCAATTTTCATGAACAAGACTGAACTAATTGCAGCAATGGCTGACAAATCTGGCTTAACTAAAGCAGATGCAAAGAGAGCGTTAGATGGATTTCTTTCCGCAGTTTCTGAGGAATTAAAGAAAGGTGGTAAAGTTACTTTGATCGGTCACGGAACTTATCAAGTAATTCAAAAAAGTGCTAGAAAAGGGATTAATCCTAAAACGAAACAACCTATCCAAATTCCAGCTAAGAAAGTGGTTAAATTCAAACCGGGTTCTGAATTTATGTGTTGGTAAGCTTTGCTTAGCTTAGGCTAATTAAAGAAAAATAAAATGAACTGTTCTTGCTTTTGCCGGAACAGTTTTTTTGTTGATAGATGTTTAACCGATTAGTCTGTGAAAGTCATTAAGTAGTCCGCTTCCTCTTTATCATAACCTAAGGAAACGGCTTTTTCTATATCTTCTTTAGCCGCTTTTTTCTCATAAAGAAGAATACGCGCCTTAGCTCTTACAATATATAGGTAGGGATTTTCTTCTTCCGAAAGGCGTAAAGCCGTGTTTACATCTTTAATCGACTTACTTGCCTTTTCCATTAATAAATATAACTCAGCTCTTCCGGCATATAAATTAGGATCATTGGGATTTATATCTATAAAGCGATTATATATTATTTCCGCATCATCAAAATTGCCGGAAACTTTATATAAAGCGGCAAAACCTAAGCGAGCTAAATCATTTTGAGGATTTATTTCAAGCATTCTGCTGAAATCATCCTCTGCTTTGGTTAAATCTTTTAACTCAAGATAAATAAGCCCTCTCTGATAAAGTGATTCTTGATCGTCGGGAAAGTTATATAATAAGGTATTATAATCCAGGAGAGCATTTTCATATTGTCCTAATTCAGCGAATAAAGATGCCCGCGACCTTAGAAAAGTTTCATTAGTAGGAAAACGACCTAAAGCTGTGGTATAAGAGAGTAGGGCTTCTTCGTTTTTTTCCAATCCACGCTGAATAGTTCCCAGATTATTTAATAAATAAGGATTAAGAGGATTGGCAGGATCAACAATTAAAGCATTCTCCAAAGCCATAGCTGCCGAATCTAATTGATTCTTTTCAATATAGTCAAAAGAAAATTCTATCCATTCCTCATAACTTTGCGCATTTGCAAAAAAAGGAATGGATAGAATAAATATAAGAACTCGAAGTTTCATTAAATAATTACGGAGTGATCAGTTTATACCCTTTTCCGTGAATATTCATGATTTCAACTTCTGGATCGTCTTTCAATAATTTTCTTAGTTTAGTGATATAAACGTCCATACTACGGGCATTAAAATAATCTACTTTACCCCATATTTTCTTTAATGCATAATTTCTTTCCAAGACTTCGTTCAAGTTAGTACAAAGCAGTTGAAGTAAATCATTTTCCTTAGTCGTCAATTTTGTTTGTTCGCCATTGATGCTCAATGTTTGCTTTTGAGTGTCGAAAGTATATTGACCAATTTGATAAACTATAGTTTCGCTGGTTTTCTTTCCTTTCACCCGACGAAGAATAGCTTCAATACGCATCAACAATTCTTCCATACTGAACGGTTTAGTCAAGTAATCGTCAGCTCCAATCTTGAATCCTTCCAAAATATCTTCTTTCATGCCCTTAGCAGTTAAGAAAAGGATAGGAATTTCAGAGTCTGCGTTTCTAATTTCTTGTGCCAATGTGAAACCGTCTTTCTTAGGCATCATAACGTCTAAGATACAAATGTCATAATCGGCTTCATTTTTCTCAAAAGCATTCCAACCTGCTTCTCCATCAGGAAATAAATCTACTTCATAACCTTTCGCTTGAAGATACTCTCTAAGAAGCATTCCTAAGTTCTCATCATCTTCACACATGAAGATTCTAACATTTTTGTCTGCCATGATAATTAAATTTATAAGATTAATAATTAATAA
>DAIPZW010000031.1:0-9708 GCA_036781965.1 Bacteroidales bacterium | reverse complement strand
AGAGCCAGACTCTTTCTAAGTTTAAGTAAAACAGAAATATTTTTAATCAAATTCTTTCTATTAAAGCCGGCTACAGGCAAACCTACTATTTGATAGCCGGCAGCAGGAACTTTTTCCATTTCCATTCTATTTTCTGCTCCGACAAATAAGATTTGTGCGTTAGGATATTTATTTTTAATAGCATTAGCAATGGAGATTGCAGGGAAAATATGCCCTCCTGTCCCTCCGCCACTGATTATGATTCTCAAATCTTCCATTTCTTAATCATTTATTTCGTTTACTTCAGGGCTCCAAAAGTTTTGTTCTTCCGACTTAACTTCTTGTTCTTCTATTTCCGCTTCTATTTGTTGATCTGCCTCTATTCCCGAAGCATTTTCATAACGACTAACACTTAATATTATGCCTATATAAGCAGTTGTTACTAACATAGAAGAGCCTCCTCTACTTACTAAAGGTAGATTCTGACCCGTAATCGGCAAAAGATCAACTGCCACAGCCATATTTACCATAGCTTGAAAGACAATCATTATAGCAGAACCCATCACTAAATATTTTGGAAACAGCTTATCGCACCGATTCGCTATCTTACCCGCTCGAATAAACAGTATTATATAAAGGAGTACCAAGCCTGCCCCTCCTATAATTATTCCAAACTCTTCAATAATGATCGAATAGATAAAGTCTGTATGAGCCAAATGTAAATTATTACTTTCTTGCGTATTTCCAGGTAGATTTCCTATGAATCCCCCACTTGAAATAGCAATTTGACAGAATGCACGTTGCTTATTGTCATCTCCTATTTTATAAGTATCCGGATTTAAGTCCTCCTTCTCCCTAAAGTTTTCGATTCGCTTTAACCAAGTATTACCGCGAGGCAATTTTTTAATCATTTCAGGAGAAGCCGTCAATAGGAATATCATTAATATTACCAAAAGTCCTCCTCCACCCAAAGCAATTAAACCCAATCTTTTTTTGGAATAAGGGCCAATCCATAACATAAAAAAGACGACTACGGCTAATAAAGCAGCTGTAGAAAAGTTATCCAAAAGAATCAAACCGCAAGTGATTACAGTCGCAATAAGAATATTCCTAAAAGTTTTATCTTCTCGCTCTTCTTTGTGCCGACTCATGAAAAAAGCAACAGTAGCAATTAAACAAATTTTCGCTAATTCGGAAGGTTGAAAGCTTACTCCGCCTAATTCCATCCATCGTTGAGCATCATTAACTGTAGATCCTACTGCTTTGGTTAGGATAAGCAATATCCAAACTAAAGGCAATCCTAACATTAACAGAATAAAAAATCGTGGTTTTACTGCATGACAAAGTAAAGCTATGATAACTCCGAAGATAATAAAGCCTGCATGCTTCAAAACCGGAGACCAATAGTTGGTTCCGAAGGTTAAAGAGCTTGACGCGCTATATACTTCGACAAGAGAAATCAAACAAAAGAACAAAAAGAGCGCCCAAATGTATATATCTCCTCTGAATATTTTAGAAACACTGTTCATCTTATAATTTTCTAACGCAATCTTTAAATTGTTGTCCTCTATCTTCGTAATTCTTGAATAGATCAAAGCTAGCACAACAAGGAGATAATAAAACTACATCTCCCATTTCTGCTACTTCATAGGCTTTCCCAATAGCTTCTCTCATGGAACCGGCATCATAAATAGATTCCATCTTACCATCAAAGAATTCATGTAGCCTTGAATTATCCGCTCCTAAGAAAATAAGTGCTTTGCATTTTTCTTTGACTAAAGCTTCTATTTCGCCATAATCATTTCCTTTGTCTGTTCCGCCCAAAATCAAGACAACAGGCGACTTCATGCTTTGTAAAGCATACCAACAAGAATTTACATTGGTTGCTTTTGAATCATTGATATATTCTACTCCTTTTACCCGAGCTACTTTTTCCAAACGATGCTCTACTCCTTGAAAGTTACTTAAGGACTTTCTTATTTCATCGTTTTTTATATCCATCAACTTAGCAGCAATGCTTGAAGCCAATGAGTTATACAAATTATGTTTTCCTGTTAATGCTACTAATTCTTCTTCCATGGTAAAATTGCCCTTAGGTGTATTTATGATTATATTTTTATTTTCTACATATCCTTTCACTCCTTCTGCTTTATGTTCCGCAAAAGGATAAAGACTTACTTTCGGTTTTCTTTTTTCTAACTCTTTCTTTATAGCCGAATCATCATTCCAAAAGATAAATGCATCGTCTTCTGTCTGATTCTGAATAATACGCATTTTTGAATCTATATAATTCTGCATATTATATTCATAACGATCCAAATGGTCAGGAGTAATATTCAATAGAACAGCTATATCTGCTCGAAAGTCATACATTCCATCTAATTGAAAGCTACTTAGCTCTATCACATAATAGTCGAAATTATTTTCTGCTACTTGCAAAGCAAAACTATTCCCTACATTTCCGGCTAAACCAACATTCAAACCCGCTTCTTTCAATAGATGATAAGTTAACATTGTGGTTGTTGTCTTCCCATTGCTACCTGTTATGCAAATCGTTTTCGCTTTTGCATAGCGCCCGGCTAGTTCTATTTCAGAAATGATTGGTATACTTTTTTCTTTTAGTTTAATAATCAGAGGTGCTTTATCAGGAATACCCGGACTTTTAACCACTTCATCGGCGGATAAGATAAGTTCTTCCGTATGTTGTTTCTCTTCATAAAGGATAGCATACTGCTCCAATTTCTTTTTGTAGTCATCTCGAATGGCAGATAAATCGGAAACAAAAACATCCATTCCTTGCTTCTTTGCAAGAACTGCTGCTCCTGTTCCACTTTCTCCCGCTCCTAATATAACTATTCGTTTCATCTTATCTCACCTTTAATGTAGCAATCGTTAATACTGCCAAAATAATTCCTACCAACCAAAAGCGTACTACAATCTTTGATTCCGGTATCGGTATGATTGGTTTTTGTAAAATAGCATCTATTCCACTATTCCCCGGCTTCTGAAAATGATGATGTAAAGGGGTCATCTTGAAAATTCTTTTGCCTGTTCCTGTTCTTTTCTTGGTATATTTGAAATAAGAAACCTGCATAATCACCGACAAACTCTCTACAAAAAAGATTCCGCATAGGATAAACAACAGAAGTTCCTTGTGAATAAGAATAGAAAACACAGCAATAATACCTCCTAAGGTTAATGAACCGGTATCTCCCATAAATACTTGAGCAGGGAAAGAATTATACCACAAGAATCCTACGGTTGCTCCGATAAATGCACTGGCAAAGACGGTTAATTCTTCCGTTCCCGGAATATACATTATATTAAGATAGGCTGCATATTCCATATGACTGGATACATAAGCTAAAATTCCCAAAGCAACTCCAATGATTGCCGAACTTCCTGCCGCTAAACCATCGAGTCCATCGGTTAAATTCGCACCATTTGATACTGCAGTAACAACTAAAATAACTATCAATACGAATAAAACCCAAGTCGCCGCTGTTCTATATTTCACAGGAATAAAAGAAACCCATTCCCGATAGTCCAAGTTATTATTTTTTACAAAAGGAATGGTTGTTTGAGTCGATTTAATCGCTTCATCTTGATGGATGACTTCTATATTATCCCCGACTTTATTTATTTCAATATTCGGGTGCATTACAGCATCGGGGCTTAGGTAAATGGTCAATCCTACAATCAGTCCTAAGCCTACTTGTCCTACTATTTTGAATTTTCCTTTTAGTCCTTCCTTATTTTTCTTTATTACCTTAATATAGTCATCTAAGAAACCGACAGCTCCTAACCAGATTGTAGTAATAAGCATTAATATAATATAAATATTATTCAATCGACCTAAAAGTAGAACAGGAATCAAGATCGCTATGATAATGATAATTCCTCCCATAGTAGGAGTTCCTTTCTTTTGCATCTGTCCTTCCAAACCAAGTTCTCGAACGGTTTCGCCAATCTGCATTAATTGTAGTTTGGATATGATTCGTTTTCCGATAATGGTTGAAATAAACAAAGAAAGAATCAGAGCCATCGCAGAACGGAAAGAAACGTATTGAAACATTCCTGCTCCCGGAAAGTCAAGTGTATTCAAATAATCAAATAAGTCGTAAAGCATAATATTATTTCATTTCATTAAATATTTCCAAAATCACTTCGCGGTCGTCAAAATGATTTTTTATCCCTTTTATCTCTTGGTAATCTTCGTGACCTTTTCCTGCAACCAGAATAACATCTCCGGTTTGAGCCAACATACAAGCAGTTCTGATGGCTTCTTTTCGGTCGGTAATGCTTAGTGTTTTCTTTTTATCTTCCGCATCTAAGCCGGTTTTCATATCATTGATGATTTCATCGGGATCTTCAAAGCGCGGATTATCGGAAGTAAGTATAGCGCGAGTACTTAAACGCACTGCTTCTTTCGCCATAATAGGACGTTTTCCTTTATCTCGATTTCCTCCACAGCCAACTACCGTTATTATAGTTCCTTTATTATTCAATACTTCCTGAATAGCAGATAAAACATTCGTTAAAGCATCGGGAGTGTGAGCATAATCTACTATCGCCGTAATTCCATCGGGCGAACGCAAAGTTTGAAAGCGTCCTGAAACTGATTGTAAGGTAGAAATTAATATTAATATCTCATCATTAGTTGGAGGCGACTGCATTTTTTCTGCCAATAAGCAAGTAGCTCCATAAACCGCCAAGAGATTATAGGCATTAAACTTACCCACAAACTGAGTGCTCACTTCTTTTCCATTAATAGATAGGAGTGTTCCATCAAAATGCGATTCTATTATCTTTCCTTTATAGTCTGCCATCGTACGGAAAGAGTAAGAATATTTATCTGCTTTGGTATTTTGAAGCATAAACTCTCCGTTTTTATCATCTTTATTAGTCAAAGCAAAAGCTTCCTTAGGCAAAGCATCGAAAAAGCCTTTTTTAGCATCCCGATAAGCCTCAAAGGTTTGATGATAATCCAAATGATCGCGAGTAAGGTTAGTAAATATTCCGCCCACAAAGTGAACTCCCGCAATTCTTTTCTGATCTACGGCATGAGAGCTTACTTCCATGAAAGCATATTCACAGCCTTCTTCAACCATAACGGCTAATAATTTATTTAATTCTACCGCATCGGGAGTAGTATGAGTAGCAACATGTTCTTTATCACCTGTATAATTACAAACTGTGGATAAAAGCCCTGTCTTATATCCCATACGCATAAACAAAGTATATAATAAGGTCGCAATAGTAGTCTTACCATTGGTTCCTGTTATGCCAACTAATTGTAATTTCCGGGAAGGATGATCAAAACAAGCAGAAGCAAGTTTACCTAAAGCCTCAGCTGAATCTTTTACTTCTATATAAGTAATATCCGAAGAAAGTGTTTCGGGTAAGTTTTCACATACAATTACCGAAGCTCCATTTTCTATGGCTTTATCAATAAAAGTATGTCCGTCCGATTGAGTTCCTTTTATAGCAACAAAGACAAAATCTTGCTCAATCTTTCGTGAATCCGAATGAACGCCGGCTATTTCCCTTTCCGAAGCCCCTATGATTTGATAATCCTTTAGTTCCGATAATAATATGTTTAATGGTTTCCTAATCATTAGCGTAATTGTAATTTTATCGTTTCGCCTTTTCTAAACTTTGCTCCCGGACTTAACGATTGTTGTTTCACTGTTCCTTTTCCTTCTAAGGATACTTTCAAACCTAACTGTTCTAAAGCAAACAAGGCATCTTTTCCTCCCATTCCTTTTACATCAGGAATCACATTTGCTTGTAATTCATCTATCTCAAAAGATTTCTTCACGATAGGTTCACGAGAACGAATAGTATCCTGTGGATAGATATATACTTTATCTAATAAATTTTTTGCATACATCCCTTCTGCAATCTTTTTGAATACACCTCCGGCAATTCTTCCTCCCGAAGGATTATATTCTTTCGGGCGACGAACCGTAACGATGCAAGAATATTTAGGATTTTCGGCAGGGAAATAACCACAAAAGCCAACTTGATGTCCAATCAAAGCTCCTTGAGGATTTAATATCTGCGCAGTTGCTGTTTTTCCGGCAACCGAAAGGAAAGGAGAGCCCGCAGGTTTTCCTGTCCCCCATTTCTTATCATTAACTACATCATAAAGCATCTGTTTAAGTGCTTCCAATGTTTCAGGTTTACACATTTGCGGATTCAAGACTACTTTTTCTCTTTTCTCAATCACTTTTCCGTCTTCCATTATTTCTTTAACAAATAATGGTTTAACGACTTCTCCATTATTAGCTATTCCATTGAAAAAAGTTAGAAGGCTGATTGGCGGAATCATATTCTCATATCCATAAGACATCTTCTCTAATGAATAAGAAGACCAGCCGGAACCTTTTACTTTCCGCATTCTTGGAATTCCATAACCGGGAACTTCCAATTCTAAATCGCCAAAAGCGCCGGTACGCATAATTCCGTCCATAAACTTTTGGGGATTATCGCCATAAGCTTGGTAGATTAATTTAGCAATCCCGATATTGGAAGAAACAACAATACTCTTATGTGCATCTATCGTACCATATCCGCCACGATGTGCATTATGGTCTTTGATAGAAACGCCTTTATGACTCCAAACTCCATTTCCGGTTTCCACTACGGTATTCGGTTTTACCAATCCATCGTCCAAAGCAATCATCATAGATACTACTTTAAAAGTAGAACCCGGTTCATTCATATATGAAATCCCATAATTCCGATGTTCAAACCATCTTCCTTTTTCATAACCCATATTGGCGATGGCTTTTATATAACCTGTGGAAGTTTCCATCACGATAGCTGTTCCCGATTCCGCTTGTACTTCATTAAGAGTTTCGAGTAATACTCGTTCAGCTAGTTCTTGTATATCCGTATCTATAGTAGAAACAATATCTTTTCCGTGAATGACTTCTTCGGTGTAGGTTCTTTTTCCCTTTCCGTCTAATCTTTCGACAATGTAAGTACCCTCTTTTCCTTTTAAAAGGGAATCATAGTAAAGTTCCAAGCCGGAATTTCCGCGCTTTCCGTCTATTTCTCCTCTTTCATATACTCCTCCTACGGTTCGATTAGCCAATGTTCCAAAAGGTTTTATTCTTACCATCCGTCCTTCTGTTTCTAATCCGGGTTGTCCCTTCATTTTTTTGGAATTAAACAAATGGGTTTCTTCTAATTTCTTGATTTGAGCATAATCCAACTCTTGATTGAAGATACGATAGCGTCTATTTCTTTTGGTTGTTTTCTTGTTTTTATAATTCAAATAGGCTTGTTTGCCCGATTCCATATTTCTTTTATAAGAAGCAACGGTCGAATCGGGAAGGAAAGTCTTTATATGCTCAACAGAAACGTTTACTAATGAATCCCACTTGGCTATTCCGTTTTCTTTCTCTAATATATTCAGATTGCTTTCCGCCCAAAAATCAAATAAGATACGACATCGCTCTTTAGTGGTCGCCATTAATTCATAATCTGAAGAATAAATATTGCCACGATCAGGAACATGTGTACGAATAGTCCTAGTTTTATAGTCCTTTCCTATTTGCCTCCATGCCGATCCATCAAATACATAGGTAGTCGTAGCCTTCACAATGATAGCTACTCCTATTAAAATAAATAGGAAAGCAATAATCCCAAAGTACATCCTTGCTATTTTTCCTTTTTCTTTATTCTTCTTTTTTCTCATATTGAATTTCAAAAGCAGGTTGCTGTGGGGTTTCTAAATTCAAATTCCGTTGTTTTTGCATTTCGTCTATCTTCGGTCTAAGAGTTTTTGATAAATATTCTATCGAAACCGTTTGCCGTTCGTATTCGACCTCTTGCAATTCTTTTTTCAAGTCTATAATCGAACTTTGTTTTTTTATTAAATCATATCGGTTGGATATAAAGACGATGATGCAAGCAAAAATCACCAGGATAAGCTTCATTTCTTTCAGCACAAAGTCTCCAATCACAAGATCTCCACCGAATATTCTTCCTAATGAAAGTTTTTTCTTCGTCTTTGCTCCTTTTTTCCCTTCGTTCATCATTTCTTTTCAACAATTCTCAGTTTAGCGCTACGCGAACGTGGATTATTTTCTATTTCTTCTGCCGAAGGCACTATCACTTTATTATTTACCGTCCGGAAAGGAGTCAGCACATTGCCGTAAAAGTCTTTTTCTAGTTCGCCTTTGAAGTTTCCGGTCCTAAAGAAGTTCTTTACCAAGCGATCTTCAAGTGAATGATAAGTGATCACAGCCAATCTTCCTCCGGGTTTTAATAAGTCTTTGGCTTGGATGAGCATTTCTTTCAAAGCATCTAACTCGCCATTGACTTCTATTCTTAATGCTTGGAACGCCTGAGCCAATTGTTTTTTTTCTTTTTCCCGACTAGAAAATGGTTTTAATATCGACATAAAATCCTGTATAGTTAGGATTTCTTGTTCTTCTCGATGTTTAGCAATCGAACGGGCAATTGCTCGGGCATTGCGAAGTTCTCCATAAAGAAAGAATATATCTGCCAACGCATCGGGAGAATATGTATTCAAAACTGTTGCGGCTGTCTTTTGCGATCTCTTATTCATTCGCATATCTAACTCTCCTTCAAAACGAAACGAGAAACCTCTTGTTTCATCATCGAAGTGATGAAAAGAAACTCCTAAGTCTGCTAATAGTCCATCAATAGTATCTATTTCATACCATGCCATAAAATTGGACAGATGACGGAAATTTCCGCGAACAAAAGTAAAACGATCGTCTTTTAGATTGTTTGCTTCTGCATCTTCGTCTTGATCAAAGCCATAAAGATGCCCTGTCTCTAATTTTTCCAGGATTGCTTTGGAATGACCTCCCCCTCCAAAAGTAACATCTACGTAGATTCCTTGCGGAGAAATAGCTAATCCCTCCAAGCTTTCTTGAAGAAGCGCAGGAACATGATATGGAACAGAGGCTTTATTCATCTTAACTCCCTAAATATTTCTTTACTTTATCTTTAAATTCAGCCGTATCCATCAAAGGGGAAGTTAGTTTTTCCTTACTCCACAGTTCAATTGTGTAGTCCATACCGACAAAACGAACTTCTTTAGCAATATTCGCCAACGATATATATCGTTTCGGAATAAGGATACGTCCACTTGCATCTATTTCTAGTAGTTCTGCCTCTAAAACGAACTGACGGAAGAGATTTTGTTGTTCTTCGTCATATTTATTTAGGCGGGCGCGGAGATTGTCTAGTTCTTCGTTCCAAACCGAAGCAGGATATAATACCAAACAATCCTGATATACATCTTTTCGCATGATTATTTGAGCATTTCCCGATGCATGCAGGATTTTACGAAAGGAAGCCGGAATAAAAACCCGTCCTTTCGCATCTGTTTTTGCATCTATATTTCCAATAAATCGCTCCATTTCAAATCAATGCTTTATGTTTGAGAGTGTAAAAGTACACATTTCTACATAATTCTCCACATTCCCCCACAAATTATTTATCACAAAGATATAAACAAGATATTATTTATCCTAATCTGCTGATAAATAATCCGTTATTTTTAACATTTCCGGTGGGGTAATATATATTTCAGATTAAATATTTAAGATTTAAGATTGAATACATTTTATTTACGATTTTAGATTTACGATTTACGGTTCATTGAGCGTTTTCTTCTCCTTTCTGCCTGTTCTCTGTTCCTTTTTAAGTATTAAACACTAAACTATAAACTTTATTCTCAAA
>DAIPZW010000030.1:0-9731 GCA_036781965.1 Bacteroidales bacterium | reverse complement strand
TAGATGGTTCAATCCCTTGAACAATACCGCATTTCTGAAAAATCACTATCTTTGCACCCCTATTCATATTATAGATCAATGAAGAAAAACGATTGGAAAGAACGATTGAATGTAGTTTACTCAACAAATCCTGATTATCAATATGAAAAAGAAGATCAGGAAGAGGAAACGACGATACTAAAAGAAAAACAAGCGCTTCGGATATTGTTGGATAAACGGAACCGTGGAGGGAAACAAGTCACGCTTATTACCGGATTTAGAGGAACTTCTGATGACTTAATGTCTTTGGGTAAGTTATTAAAAACTAAATGTGGTGTAGGGGGATCGGCGAAAGACGGAGAAATTATTATACAGGGAGATTTTAGACAAAAATTATTGCAAATTTTGCAAAAGGAAGGTTATACAAAAACAAGGATTATTTAACTTGTTTTGTCAAATCTAAAAAAACAATTACCTTTGTTTTGAAAAACCATTGTCCCAATATATGAAATTACATAAAGAAGGTCAGAATATACTTGTCGGTTCGTGCCTAATATGGCTCATTTTGAACGGCTGTATGTATTATTTCTTTTCTTTTTCCCTTGCTTTTTTTATTACGTTTGTTGTATCTACGATACTTCTGATAGGAGTAATCAATTTCTTTCGTCGTCCTCATCGAATCTTTCCTCATCCGGAAAAACAAAATGTTGCAGCTCCGGCTGATGGTACTATAGTTGTGGTCGAAGAAGTTTTTGAATCAGAGTATTTTAAGGATAAAAGAATACAAGTATCTATCTTTATGACGATTTTTAATGCTCATATTAATTGGGTGCCTGTAAATGGGAAAGTTACTCATGTTTCTCATCAACCCGGACGATTTGTGGCAGCTTATTTACCTAAGTCCAGCCATGAAAACGAACGTTCCAGCATTATTATACAAACTCCTGAAGGAGAAGATATATTGGTGCGCCAAATTGCAGGAGCAATGGCAAAGCGAATTGTTACTTATGTAGAAGAAGGGCAGGAATGTCAGATAAACGAGCAACTAGGGTTTATAAAATTCGGCTCGCGCGTGGATATTTTCCTTCCGCTAACTGCCGATATTAAGGTAGATTTGGAACAAAAAGTATTGGGTAATAAAACCTTAATTGCTCATTTAAAATAACTCCTTTATGATAAAGCATATTCCCAACGCAATCACATGTTTGAACCTTTTCGCAGGGGCGATGGCATGTATTATGGTTTTGCTTTATGATAATTTCATCGGAGGATTGATTTTTATTTGTTTTGCTGCTGTTTTTGATTTTTTTGATGGCTTTGCGGCTCGATTTTTGAAGGCATATTCACCTTTAGGAGCTCAATTAGATTCTTTGGCAGATGTGGTTAGTTTCGGTTTAGCTCCCGGATTTATCGTTTTTCAATATTTATTGCAATCTTCTTCTGCTACTATTGCTGCAAGAGCACTGCCTTTCTTAGCCCTTTTAATCCCTGTATTCGCAGCCATACGCTTAGCAAAATTTAATATCGACACTAGACAAACCGATTCATTCCTCGGACTTCCCGTGCCGGCTAACGGATTGTTTTGGGCATCCTTTATATTGGCAATTAAAATCTCACATATCGATTATTCATCGGTTTCGATATTTATTCCGATAGGGATTCTTATCTTTTGTTTCTTAATGGTTTGTGAATTGCCTATGTTTTCGCTAAAATTCAAACAAGGTGGTTGGAAAAATAATGAATGGGCAGTTGTCTTTTTATTATTTTCCTTGATAATTATTATTGCCGCTGCCCTTTTACATCAATTCTTGTGGAGCATACCGACCATTATCTTACTCTATATCTCAATGTCCATCGTAAAGAGCTTGTCAAAACATAAATGAAGAAAAAGAAACCCTTACCTATATTAGAGAAAATTCTGATTACAGGCATTGCCGCCGAAGGAAAAGCATTAGCAAAAGTGGATGATCGCGTTGTTTTCGTTCCTTTTGTTGTTCCCGGCGATATAATTGATATACAACTGACCCGCAAGAAAAATTCTTATGCAGAAGGACGAGCGATTCATTTTCATGAATATGCTACTGTTCGAGAAAAATCCTTTTGCGAACACTACGGAGTCTGCGGAGGTTGCAAATGGCAAATACTTCCTTATTCGGAACAAATAAGATACAAGCAACAACAAGTAACAGACAATCTGACTCGCATAGGAAAAATTGAACTTCCCCCTATTTCGCCCATCTTAGGCTCGGAGAAAACCCAATTTTATCGTAACAAATTGGAATTTACCTTCTCTAATAAGCGATGGATGACTATTGAAGAAGTGCAATCCGGTAAACAATTTGACAATATGAATGCTTTGGGATTTCATATTCCCGGTATGTTTGATAAAGTCTTGGATATAAATAAATGTTGGTTGCAGGAAGAAATCTCCAATGAACTGAGAAACGAGATCAGACGTTTCGCATTGGAACATAATTATACTTTCTTTGACCTTAGGAATCAGTATGGTTTGTTGCGCAATTTGATTATCCGCACTTCTACGACCGGCGAATTGATGCTTATCGTGGTCTTTTTTGAAGACGATACTGACAAACGCGAAGCTTTGCTCAATCATTTGGCAGAGACTTTCCCTCAGATCACGTCTTTGCTCTATATTATCAATCAAAAAGCCAACGATACGATTACGGATCAAGAAGTGATCGTCTTCAAAGGTCGGGATCATATCTTTGAAGAAATGGAAGGTTTGAAATTCAAAATAGGCCCTAAATCTTTCTATCAGACCAATAGCGAACAGGCTTATAACTTATACAAAATAACTCGTGATTTTGCCGGACTAACGGGCGATGAATTGGTGTATGACTTATATACAGGTACCGGAACAATCGCTAATTTCACAGCTCGACAAGCTAAAAAAGTGATTGGAATAGAATATGTTCCGGAGGCGATTGAAGATGCTAAAGTAAATTCGGCAATCAATAATATAGACAATACGCTGTTTTTTGCAGGAGATATGAAAAATATCCTCAACGAGGAATTTATCGAAACTTATGGTCGTCCTGATGTCATAATTACCGACCCTCCTCGCGCAGGTATGCATGATGATGTTATTGATACCATTCTCTTTGCCGAGCCCAAGCGGATTGTTTATGTAAGTTGTAATCCTGCTACTCAAGCTCGTGATTTAAGTTTATTGGATAACAAATATCGAGTTACAAAAATCCAGCCTGTCGATATGTTTCCGCATACTCATCATGTGGAAAATGTAGTTTTGCTGGAAAAGCGATGATTTCAGTTATCTGTAAACAGTTATCAATTATCAGTTTCAATTATGTTTAGTGCTTAACGTTTCATGTTTAGAGTTTAACGTTTAGTGTCATCCTGAACTTGATTTGGGATCTTACAAGATTGCGTGTCAAGCACGCAATGACAAGGCTTTCTTTCTCCTTTCTGCTTGTTCCATTCTCCTTTATAAACATTAAACACTAAACTACAAATATTTTAATTCTCAACTTTCACCTCTTAGCTCTCGACCAAAACCGTCTAATTATCAACACATTAGATAAACCTATAAAAATGTTCTTTCTACCTCTCCCTAATTGACTCCGTCGATTCTTCGAATTCCCTCTCCACAAGAGAGGGAATTTTTATTTTGTCATCCTGAACTTGATTTGGGATCTCATAAGATTGCGTATCAAGTACGCAATGACAGGAATATTATATGCCTTATAACTTTCAACTTGAAGAACTTTATAAACTAATAAGCTTAATTAAAAATATTTTTTTATCTTTGTTTGCAAATTATTTAGACTATGATATTTTTAGAAACAAAAGACGTAGTGAAACAGTATGCTAACCATTTGGCTTTGGACAGGGCAAGCATACAAGTACCCGAAGGAAAAATATTCGGATTACTCGGACCTAACGGAGCAGGTAAGACAACGCTGATTCGGATTATTAATCGGATCACGGCTCCCGATTCGGGCGAAGTATTGTTTAAAGGAAAGCCTTTAGCTCCTAAGGATGTTTATAACATTGGCTATCTTCCCGAAGAGCGTGGCTTGTATAAAAAGATGAAAGTGGGCGAACAAGCTATTTATCTGGCACGTTTGCGCGGACTTTCGGCTCATGATGCCAAGCAAAAACTTAGGTATTGGTTCGAAAAGTTCAATATCAGTACTTGGTGGGATAAAAAATTGGAAGAACTATCGAAAGGGATGCAACAAAAAGTGCAGTTTGTCACGACCATCGTTCATGATCCTGAACTTCTTATACTTGACGAACCTTTCAGTGGTTTTGATCCGCTAAATACTGAATTTCTGAAACAAGAAATCACGGAATTGAAAGAACAAGGGCGGACAATTATTTTTTCTACCCACAATATGGCATCGGTAGAAGAGATTTGTGATGACATAGCTCTTGTCAATCAATCTAAAGTAGTGCTACATGGAAATGTAAAAGCAATACGAAATCGACATAAAAACCATGTTTTCCGCGTGCAAATAGAGGGAGAAAACTTGATAGCAAATCCTTCTTTAGGCGAAGTACTTGGAAAAGAAAAGGGATATAATTCGTATATCTTCCGTATCCAAAAGAATCAGGATTTATCGGGTTCGGAATTTATTTCATCCCTTTTACAAAACAATGAAATCATCTCATTCGAGGAAGAAATTCCATCTATGAATGATATTTTTATACAAACCGTAACAAACAATAAATCATGAGCAACATAGGATTAGTTATAAAAAGAGAATACCTGACACGGGTACAGAAGAGATCGTTCTTATTGCTTACTATATTAATGCCTATATTGTTTATAGCGTTGATGTTCGGCACTGTGCTTCTTGCCATGATGGACGAAGGCGATACAAAAACGATTTTGGTGGAAGATATGAGCGGGGAATACCTTCCGGTTCTTCAAAACACGAATCAATATTTATTTGTAAATGAAATAAAACAAATTGAAGCCAATAATGATGATGAAAAACCCTATGCAAGACTAGTGATTACGGGCGATTTGTTGAATAATGGGACTGTCGTTTTGATTTCGGACAGACAAGTAGTTGCCGGGCTTACTGATATAATCGAAGGTCAATTAAATAATTATCTAAGTGATAAGAAGCTGGCTTTGCACAACATCCCAAACATCAAGGAAATCATAGCAGACAGTCAAGTATCTATAAACGTCACGACCGTTATACAAGACGAAACGGGCAAGGAAACCGAAAGTTCTGCCGCCGTAGCCTCTACAATCGGAATGGTATTTACTTTCCTTATCTATATGTTTATCTTCGTTTACGGAAGTATGGTTATGTCTGGCGTATTGGAGGAAAAAACCAATCGTATTGTGGAAGTAATGGTCTCTTCCGTACGTCCTTTTGACTTGATGATGGGAAAAGTGATCGGTATTGGCTTAGTGGGCTTGACACAATTCTTATTGTGGATTGCTTTGATAGGAATATTTATTCAAATAGTTCCTGCCTTTTTCCAAGATGCCTCTATTGCCGAATCAATTTCGTTTATCTTGGGCAGTGTAGATATTGTTAGTTTGCTTGTTTACTTTATCCTTTTCTTTATCGGTGGCTATTTAATTTATGCATCCCTATTTGCTGCCATCGGTTCTATGGTAAATTCTCAAGAAGATACGCAACAATATATGATGCCTATCACGATATTAATTGTTTTTGCTTTCGTTGCAGGAACTTACAGCGTACAAAATCCGGATGGACCTTTGGCTTTCTGGACATCGCTGATTCCTTTCACTTCGCCTATAGTGATGATGGTAAGACTTCCTTTCGGCGTTCCTACTATGGAGTTGATTTCCTGCATTGCGCTATTAGCAGTTACTGTTGTTCTGACTATTTGGTTGGCTGCAAAGATTTATCGTACAGGTATCTTGATGTATGGTAAGAAACCGACCTTCGGCGAAATCGCAAAATGGTTAAAATATAAATCTTAAAACAGGCTGAAGATAAAAGATGATAGACTGAAGACGTTTAACATCCAATGTCTATTATCTTTTGTCTGATGTATAAACAATAACGTTTCATTTAAAAATAGTTGAATATGAAAAAGTCATTATTATTCTTAGCTGTTGCATTGACTGTATCTTTCGCAGCTTGCAACAAAACAGAGAAAGCTTCTGACAATCAAGAAGCTGCTCCACAAACTGAAGTTGTAGAACTTCAAACAAACACTGAAACAGAAGTTATAACAGAAGAGCCTGCAGCTCCGACTAAAACTCCTGAAGAAATCTTGAAAGGATTCGAGCAATTCATCAATGAGTATGCCGAAGCTAACAACAACAAAGTAAAAGATATTAAGAAATATCAAGAGTTAGCAAAACAATCCGGCGAATGGGCAAAAGAAGTCAACAGCATCAGAGGAGAATTAGACAAAAAACAAACCGAGCGCTTGAATAAAGCACTTGAAAACCTAACAAAAATCAATACGCCTAAGTAATTTTACCTCTCCCCCCGCCCTCTCCACAAGGAGAGGGTGCTAAAAGCATAAAGAATAACAAGTCCCTCTCTTGAGGAGAGGGATTTAGGGAGAGGTAATCTCCAAATCAATATTAACTTCTGTTCCTTTTCCTTCTTCCGAATAAATTTCCAGACGACCGTCAAAAGCCTCTAGGCGAGAACGCATATTATTCAGTCCCATTCCCATAGAAGTCTTTTCCGAATCAAATCCGCAACCATCATCTACAACTGAAAGATAAACCGTTTTCTCATCTTTATTGAGATGAACTTCAATATGAGAAGCGCCCGAATGGCGCAAAGCATTATTTATTAATTCATAAGCACAACGATAGAGAACTAATTCCCGTTCAGGATCAAAGCGAAGTTCAGGATCAGCAGCATGAAACTCCACATTCGGAATAGAGCGGCAAAAATCTTCTAAGGCGGTAATTAAACCTTTATCTATAAGGGTTGCCGGCATAATATGATGAGCCACTCGTCGAAGTTCAACTATCGATTTATCCAAAACATCCAAAGCTTGATTGAAATGATTTGCTTCTGAGTTTTCGATAATAGAATAAGACTTCATGATATTCATATTATTTTTCACGACAGATAGCATCGCTCCCACCCCATCATGCAAATCACGAGCGATAAATTCTCTTTCCGCTTTTTCAGCATCTAAAGCCGAACGGGCAGCAATCAATTCTTTTTCTTGATTTAATTGTTTGATTTGTTGCTCTGCCATTTTCCGTTTTTGAACATTGGCTCGATGACGATAAAACAATAAACCGATCAATACAAGCAACATTACTGCGACTGCAATCCCTAATGCGACATATAATTTTCTTTCTTTTTCCAATGAAAAGATACGCGCTTCTTTTTTCTCTGTTTCGTATTCTACTTCCATGTTGGCAAGCGTATTCTGAAAATTATTATTAGAGATTTGTCTACTAATATCTACATTTTTTTTCATGTAATAAGCCGCTTCATCTTTATTTCCTAAATGGATATTTGCCACAGCTAAATTATGTGCTACATAAGCTATTTGGTCTAGATTGGTTGAATCAAGTTCCCAAGCAGCTTTTCCGGCTTTTACACTTTCGGCAAATCGTCCTTGCGTAAGATAAATTTCTGCCAATATACGCCATGCAAATAACAATACATAAGGATCATTTAACTCTTTTGCCACGCTTAGGCATTCTAATGCGCATTTTTCAGCATTTTCAGTATCTTTAAAACCTTCACTATATATCATAACAAGCGAACCTAAATTTCCTGCTTCATGTGTTTTATCTCCTAAAACACGACATAACTCTAAGGATTTGAATGCATATTCTTTTGCTTTATCATATTCTTTCATAATCCGATAAGCATCTCCCAAATCATAGTAAGACTTCATCTTTCCTTGCGGATAATCCAATTCTTCTGATAAAGCAGCAGTCTGCATCAGATAAGGAATTGCTTTTTCCGGATTGTCTAAGCCGCGATGTAAACCTCCTATATTTGATAATATAAGTGCTTGTTGAGACTTATCATAAAAAGTATCTCCTTTTTCATATATAGAAAGAGCTTTTAATGATAGTTCCAATGCTTCTGTAATATCTCCCTGACGTTGATATAGGGAAGATAAGCTTACATATACATAAGCTTCTTGTTTGGATAACCCTTCTTCAATAGCTATACGAAGTGCCTCATTATAATAGGTAAGTGCCGTATCACAATCGTTTTTTCTTTCATAAACTGCTCCGATATAAGCATTAGAAATAGAGATCCAGAACTTGTTCTTCTCTTTTTGTGAAAAAGATAAAGCTTGTTGACTATAATACAATGCCTTTTCTATATCAAAGGAGAGATAATAATAACAAATATCATTATAAACCTGAAATTTTTCTTTTCCTTGTAATTTATTTTCGGCTAATACTTTTTCCAATGAATCGAGATTGACTTGTGCAAACAAAGAAAATGTAAGTAGTAAGAAAAGGATAATAAAATTTAGTTTTCTCATAATAAATGGATTCAATAGTTATTTATTAATTTATAGTTCCGTCAATAACCCTTCTTTTCGAGCTTTAGAAATTAGTTCTACCGGATTGGAAGCATTCAATTTTAAGTTTAATTTTTTGCGGAAAGAAAGAACTGTAGCAAGACCAACATTCAAGTGTTCGGCAATCTGAGGATTACTCATTCCTTGAGCGACTAATTCCAAAACTTGTTTTTCGCGCGGAGTAAGAGTTATAGATAAACGAGTAGTTTTCCGAATCACTTGCTCCATCTTTCGGCTTATATATACTTCTCCTTGCATTACGGCTTCGATGGCATCTAATATTTCACTCACGGCTTCACTTTTCACTACATAACCCGAAGCTCCGTTTTTCAGCATAAGTATTACATGGGAATATTCGTCATGCCCTGTCAAACCTATAATTTTTAATTTTGGATATTTTTTATGGATTTCCGAGCAAAAAGTAATTCCATCTCCATCAGTCATATTTATATCCAACAAAAGAACATCAGGAAGATTCAAAGCCAATGATTTTTGACAATCTTCAAGCTTATAAGAAGAACCTGCCACCTTAGCAATTCCCGAAGCATTAATTATCGGAATCAAAAGCTCTACCACCATAGCATGATCGTCTGTGATATGTACGTTTATCATAATTGTTTTTTCTTGGTAATTTCTTTCGGTTACAAAGATAAATAGTAAAAAAGCTATTCTTATCCCCTAATGTGGGGATAAATATACAAAATTTAGCCTTTACTTTTGCCAAAAAGAATTTTTATTTTATTGATATATTTAAATTTACAAATTTATGAAGACACAACAAATCCTTTTTACAATCTTAGTCAGTCTAGGATTGATGAGCTATGGTTTACTCGGAGCCCAAACCATTTATTATGTGAAAGAAGGGGGAAGCGGAGACGGAAGTTCATGGAATTCCGCATCGGGAGATATTCAAGAAATGATGGATAAAGCAAATTCCGGCGATCAAGTTTGGATAGCCGGAGGAACTTATTATCCTACTTATCAAAGTAGCGAAAAAGATCCGCTGTCAAAAACATTTTTGATAAAAGACGGCGTGCATATTTATGGTGGCTTTGCAGGAAATGAAACAAACAAGAATGATCGTCTCAAAGCCGACTTGGAAGAAAATGGAGTTATTGATCCTTGGGATTTTGAAAATGAAACTATTTTGAGCGGAAACATGGATGGTGTCATAGATAATTGGGAACGTTATATTTATAAGTAACTAAGCAAAATTAAGCAGCATAATGTTTGAACTTAATAGCGAC
>DAIPZW010000029.1:0-9758 GCA_036781965.1 Bacteroidales bacterium | reverse complement strand
TTTAACGTTGTCTTTCGTCAGATTCCTTACGTCCGAATAGCTAAGTCCCGTAAAGCATTGGAAGATAAAAATATCACGAACAACGGCGAGGCGTTGAATAGTAATCGGTTTATCGATTATTCGTTGTAACTCGGTATCTTCTAAAAAGTCGCGCTCGACTTCATCCAAAGTAAATCGAATATTGACAAATGGGTCTTTCGTGATATACTCATTGGCTAGAGCAATACGGATAATTTTCTTGAAATTTTTCAGGTACTTCGTTGCTGTGTTGTGCGAACAGTTTCGTTCGGTTTTCAGGTAGAACTCATAGTCTGTGATAAACTTATGATCCACATCGGCAATGGGAATATCGTCCTTTCTGTAACTGAACTTGATGAAATTTGCCGTATGCTTCAGTGATGTTTCATATCGCATAACTGTCGCCGGAGACATATCTTTCCCAGCCAATTTACGGCAATGCTCATTATGCTCGTGGAATACATCAAGCAGCATAATGGTCGGGGCTTGATCTCTTCCATGATAGCGGGCGATAATTTTCTTTGCCGTGATTGTTTCCCGGTCAAATTCCATCTCACGATGTATTTGCATGATGCGCATGCGGATGGTATCCAAACGGAAGTTCAACTCTTGACTTTCACGAGTGTCCCCGATTAGTCTTTCGGCAACAGAATTCCATTTCTCTGGTTTAACCTTGAGACTGATGGATGTCTCGCAACGTTGACCGTTTACGGTAACTCTCAAAAATACAGGCATATCGCCTGACCTTGTAACCCTCGATTGCTTGGTTACGAATAGAATTTTGAATGTCATTCTTTTCATACTTTTTACAATTTTAATTAGAACTCAAAAGTATGAAATGCTGGCGAAAAAGAGGCTATGCAAAATACTGCAAGATATTGAATAACAACCCAGTAATATTAATCCGGGGACGCTTTTCGGTTTTTTGAAACTGTCCCCGAATTCGTCCGTTAAAACTGCTCCAAACCGCTATTTTTTGCGTTGCCCCCAGAAACAAAAATCCCTGTAAACGTCTAATTTACAGGAATTTTCTTATTTTTTCTTTTGTATCCGCAGAGAGGAAGGGATTCGAACCCTCGAAACGCTTTTGACGTTTACACGCTTTCCAGGCGTGCCTCTTCAACCACTCGAGCACCTCTCTATTATAAGCGGATGCAAAGATACAAGTTTATTTTGATTTAGCAAGGAATCGTTATCTCTAAGATTTTTCCTTCTTTTTGTGGGGATAGATTCACTTCGCGGACGGAAGCAGGAACGAGAACGGTTTCTCCCTGACGGATATTTAGTTGATTGTTCTTATCGTCGGTCAATAGACATTCGCCATCCAAACACATCAGAACGCAAAAACTGTCGGTTTGCCTAAAAGTGTAGCTTTTATCATTGGCGGCTTTCAGCAGATTTACCTTGAAATAAGGACAAGATACCAGATTCGCTTCGCCTTCCTGCTTGTGCGCATAAGTGAGTTTGTTATCTTCGTGAAAATGATAGTCAATGGCATCTTTTGCCAGCTCGGTGTGCAATTCGCGCTTGTTTCCTTGCGCGTCTTTGCGGTTATAGTCGTAGATACGATAGGTAATGTTGGAATTTTGTTGTATTTCGGCTATAAAACAACCTGCGCCGATGGCATGAACTCTGCCGGCGGGAAGGGAAAAAGCATCGCCTGCCTCAACAGGATAGTTATTTAAATAATCAGGAAAGGTGTTGTCTTCCAAAGTCTTGACATATTCTTCGGGATTCAGTTCTTTTCGGAATCCGGAATAGAGAGTTGCGCCTTTATCCGCCCGAATCACATACCACATTTCGGTTTTCCCGAAAGATTGATGACGTTTTTGTGCTAATTCATCGTTGGGATGTACCTGAATAGACAGCGGCTTTTTGGCATCAATAAACTTAATCAACAAAGGAAAGGTTTTGCCGAAACGTTCGACTACTTTCTGTCCGAGAAAGTCTGCTCCGTAGGTATCAATAAGCTCAATTAGTGATTTTCCTTTTAGTGAACCGTTCGAGACAACAGACACATTGTCCGACACGGCTGATATTTCCCAGCTTTCGCCTATTCCATCTTGTTCGGGAACTATTTTTTTGAAAGAAGTAATCTTCTTCCCTCCCCAAATAAGCGGTTTCAAAATAGGTTCAAACTTCAATGGATACATAAATCGTGTTCTTTGGTTATTAAGGAAGTATATTTCGAAAAGGATGTTTAGTCTTCCAACAAACACAAACGGTTTCTTAGATTTCTTCTCTCTCGTCTCAGAATTTCTATTTGTTGTTGCAGATGATTGATTACGTCAATACCTTCTATATTTATAGAAAGTTCATAATACATTCGGGCAAAACGTTCGATTTGAAGTAAATGGTCGTGATGAATACAGCGTTGATTATCCTCTTGAATGGTTTCAATCAAACCATATTCCTCTAATAAATCAATGAATTGAGGTTCTATATCTGAATACTTAGTGTATTCGGTAATAATAATTAGGTCTGCTTTCATACCGATACGATTTATTGAGATTGTTGAAGCTTCTTGAATAATGTTTGCTGCTCATCCGTCAAGTTTGTCGGTATTTGTATGTTATAAGTAACAAACAAATCTCCGAATGTGCCGTCTTGTTTGTAGATTGGAAAGCCTTTGCCTTTCAATCTAACCTTCAAACCCGGCTGAGTTCCCTGCGCCACTTTCATCTTAACCTTTCCGTCTAAGGTTTCAACCATAGTTTCTCCGCCCAGAACGGCTGTATATAAATCAAGATTAGTCGTGATGTACAAATCATTGTTTATCCGTTTGAAAACAGGGTCGGGATTGATGCGGAAAGTGATGTATAAATCGCCGTTCGGACCTCCATTTGTTCCGGGAGTGCCTTGTCCTTTCAACTTGATTTGTTGTTCGTCCGAAACTCCGGCAGGAACTGTGATTCTTAACTTCTTTCCGTTTACTTCTATGGTTTGTTTGTGAGTCTTTGCGGCATCTCTTAGGGATAAATGTACTTCTCCCGAAAAGTCTTGCCCTTTATAAGCGGTAGTTCGCCTGCTTCCTGAGCTTCTTCTCCCACCTCCTCCGAACAGTTCTTCGAAGAAATCGGAATAATTACCGAAATCAAAGTTACTATTCCCTCCAAATCCGCCGAAATCGCCGAAGTCTTGATAAGTATATTGCTTACCTCCGCCACCGGAACGGGCTCCTCCGGCTTTTTGATAGGCATCGGCATCTTTCCAATTCTGCCCGTATTGATCATATTTCTTTCTTTTCTCAGGATCGCTCAATACTTCGTTGGCTTCATTGATTTCTTGAAATTTCTTATGGGCGGCTTCATCATTAGGATTGACATCCGGATGCCATTTCCGTGCCAACTTCCGGTAAGCTTTCTTTATCTCATCAGCCGAAGCTGTTTTGGGAACTCCTAAAACGCTGTAATAATCAATATAAGCCATAAATATTTTACGAATTAGTTACTTCCGCAACAAGCTTTGTATTTCTTGCCGCTTCCGCAAGGACAAGGATCATTTCGTCCTACTGTCTTTTCAGAACGTACAGGTTCTCTTTTTTGTTCACGAGTATCTCTTCCTGCAACTTCCCCTTGTACTCGGCGACTTTCCGCAATTTCGTCCTTTTGAGTCTTGTATTTACTATAATCTGTCTTAGCTTCCGGAGTAGCTTGTCTAACAGTATCGGATTCTCGCATAGGAATTTGTCCTCGCATAAGTATCGCTACGGTTTTTCTATTCATATCGTCCACCATTGTCTTAAACAAACTGAAAGATTCAAGCTTATAGATCAACAAAGGATCCTTATTCTCGTAACTTGCATTCTGAACAGACTGGCGTAATTCGTCCATTTCGCGCAAATGATCTTTCCAAGATTCATCGATAGTATGTAATAAGATGGATTTCTCAAATGCTTTCACGACTTCTTTAGATTCAGATTCATAACAAGCCTTTAGATTACAAGGTATGCTATATACTTTCTTACCGTCAGTAATCGGAATCACGATGTTTTCGTATCTATCGCCTTGTTCTTCGTGTACTTTTTTGATTACAGGGTGAGCAATCTGAGCCATACGGTCTGTTTTTCTCTTGAAGCTATCTAAAGCTGCGTCGAAAATAGACTCCGTCAATTCATTTTGCTTCATAGATTTGAATTGCTCTTCCGCTATGGGCATTTCCAATGCCATCGTTTTCAATAATTCAAATTTAATTCCTTCATAATCCCCTGATTCTGCAAATTGCTCAGATATAGCGTTGGAAGTATCGTACAACATATTCATTACGTCCATTCCGATACGTTCTCCGATAAGCGCATGTCTTCTTCTGGTATAGATCACTTCGCGTTGCGAGTTCATAACGTCGTCATATTCAAGCAAACGCTTACGGATACCAAAGTTATTTTCCTCAACTTTCTTTTGTGCGCGCTCAACCGACTTATTTAACATCTTATGTTCCAAGACTTCTCCTTCTTTGAAACCTAATCTATCCATCATTCCGGCAATTCTTTCCGAAGCAAACAGACGCATCAAATCATCTTCCAAAGAAACAAAGAAAACGGAAGAACCCGGGTCTCCCTGACGACCGGAACGTCCTCTCAACTGACGGTCAACTCGACGAGAATCATGTCTTTCTGTACCGATAATAGCTAAACCTCCGGCTTCTTTTACTTCGGGAGTCAGTTTAATGTCGGTTCCACGACCTGCCATGTTGGTTGCAATGGTAACTGTTCCTGTTCGTCCTGCCTGTGCAACTACTTCCGCTTCTTTTTGGTGCAACTTCGCGTTCAATACTTGATGAGGAATCTTACGCATAGTAAGCATACGGCTAAGTAGTTCTGATATTTCGACCGAAGTAGTACCGACCAATACCGGTCTTCCCGCACTTCTTAAACTTTCTATTTCTTCTATAACAGCAGCATATTTCTCTCTTGCAGTACGATAAATACGATCATTCATATCATTTCGGGCAATTGGACGATTGGTAGGTATTACAACTACGTCCAATTTATAGATATCCCAAAATTCGCCTGCTTCGGTCTCTGCCGTACCGGTCATACCAGCCAATTTATGATACATACGGAAGTAATTTTGCAAGGTAATAGTTGCAAAAGTCTGAGTTGCAGCCTCTACCGTTACTCGTTCTTTTGCTTCTATTGCTTGATGCAATCCATCTGAGTAACGTCTTCCTTCCATAATACGTCCGGTTTGTTCATCAACTATCTTCACTTTATTGTCAATGACAACATATTCATCATCTTTCTCGAAAAGACAATACGCTTTCAGGAGCTGATTGATAGTATGTACTCTTTCTGACTTCACTGCATAGTTTTGCATCAACTCATCTTTACGAGTTTGCGCATCTGTATCGGATAGATTTTCATTTTCAACCTGTGCTAATTCCCCTGCAATATCAGGAAGTACAAAAAATTGAGGATCATCAGAATTTCCGGTTAATACATCAATCCCTTTTTCAGTCAATTCAATCGAATTGTTCTTTTCATCAATGACGAAGTACAAAGGATCGGTGATTATATGCATTTCTTTGTTTTGTTGCTGCATATAAAATTCCTCTGTCTTTAACATATTGGCTTTTATTCCCGGTTCACTCAAAAATTTGATTAAAGGTTTGTTCTTAGGCATACCTTTATAAGAACGGAACAACAGCACCATTCCTTCTTTCTGAGTATCCTGACTGTCGGAAGCTATCTTTTGTTTGGCCTCAGCAAGTAACTTATTGGTAAAATTACGCTGTAAACTAACCAAAGTCTCTACTTTCGATCGATATTCTTCATATAATTGATCTTCTCCTTTAGGAACAGGACCGGAAATAATTAACGGAGTACGAGCATCATCAATTAAAACGGAGTCAACCTCATCGACAATAGCATAATTATGCTTCCTTTGCACTAAGTCTTTCGAACTTATTGCCATGTTATCACGTAAATAATCAAAACCAAATTCGTTATTTGTACCAAAAGTTATGTCAGCTTCGTAAGCACGACGGCGTTCGTCGGAATTAGGTCTGTGTCTGTCAATACAATCAACGGACAAACCATGAAACATATATAATGGACCCATCCATTCCGAGTCTCGTTTTGCCAAATAATCATTGACAGTTACTACGTGTACCCCGTTTCTTGTCAAAGCATTCAGAAATACAGGAAGAGTCGCTACTAAAGTTTTACCCTCTCCCGTAGCCATTTCTGCAATTTTCCCCTTATGCAGAACAGTACCTCCATATAACTGTACGTCATAATGCACCATATCCCATTGGATTTCGTTTCCTCCTGCTTCCCAATGGTTTTGATAGATAGCTTTATCGCCTTCAATGCGAACGAAATCATGATCTACGGCCAATTTACGGTCGAAATCAGTAGCCGTAACCTCTACTTCTTCATTTTCTTTCAATCTGCGAGCCGTTTCTTTTACTATTGCGAACGCTTCTGGCAATACTTTTTCCAAAGACTTCTCGTGAATTTCCAAAATATCTTTTTCTACTTTGTCTATTTCATTCCAAATCTTTTCACGTTCCTCTAGTTCTAAAGCTTCGATTCCTTCTTTAAGTTTTTCTATCTGTGCTTTTTCCGATGAAACCTCATCTTGTATAAATTGCATGATAGATTGTGTCTTAGCTCTTAGTTCATCGTTCGACAATTTCTCTATGCTTGGAGAAACCGACAGAATCTTATCTATATAAGGCTTGATTTCCTTGCTGTCTCGTTGAGCTTTGTTTCCAAAGACTTTTGAAATTAGATCATTAAAACCCATGATTATATTGTATTTTAAGTTGTTTAGTAATTAATGTTTATTTAAATAAAAGAATTCTTCGAGCGGCTGGTCGCTTGTCCCATTAGGCGGGCGAATCCGCAGAATATAAGAAATAGTCGGAGCTATTTCCGTTGCTTTTATTGTTCGATAAACATGTTTATGTTGGATATGATTTCCTAAGAAAAAGACCGGACTGAGAACTCCCATATTCCGATAAAAATGATACGTATCGGTTTTCCCTTCTTCTGCCGTAATCCAGCCGGGTTGAAGTTCAACAAAAAGGTCTCCGCTGGTATTTTTATTCATTCCCCGCCTGAAATTAGCCGCACGACCGATATCATCGACTAACCATTGGGAAAAAGAAGTAACATCTTGTACTCCGCTGAACTGTGCAACAAATTCTCCTGCAAAAGCAACAAATTCATTCCAATTCAAGCCTTTTTCTTCTACTAGTTTTTTGTTGAAATAAAGTTGATTGTCATAATAATACTCCACCCAATTGCCTTGTCCGTAAGTAGCGGATAAGTACATATTGAGCAATGCCGTACAACGTGCAGGATAAAACTCGCCAAAAGGTTTAATTTCCGAGTCTGTTCGGCTTCCTGCATCGAAATATCCGGTAGAACTTACGACAATTAGTACTTTATCCAAGCCTAGTTTTTTATCAATCGCATCGAATAGTTTTGCCAAATCCTTATCTAGTTGATAATAAATATCCTGTACTTCAAAATTACATTCATCAACGGCATCTCCATACTTATAATTTCCGGCATAATAAGTCAAAGACAATAAGTCGGGGTAAGAATCCAAACCCAAACCGGCTTGTTCGATAAAGTGAACGGCAAAGTTGGTTACTTGGTTATTTATAAGCGGCGTTTGCTTTAGTTTTATGAAACGTTGATTATCTTCTTTTCCAAATTTATATAAAAATTGAGTTCGAGAACTTGAATAAGGAAAACCTACATAATGGGAATGCGCTTGCATCCAGGTATTTTCTTGAAAATTTCCCAATGCTTCCCTTGAGTTAAAACGGTCTATATGCCAGGGAATATCTTTGTAATAAGTGCTTGTAGCCCATTTTCCATTATAATCATCCAACCAAAAGGCAGCATTAGCATAACGACCGCCCGAAACAATGGCAGTTTCCGGATTGGATGCTATGGAGAATACATGACTAACCCCATTAGATGCGATTTTGACTTCATCTCCAACCGTAGAAGCCGATAAAACAAGGGGGGAAAAACGATCTGAGGTATAACTTCCTATGTAATTATTATCATGTGTGATAGAAACTTCCTTACGCAAAGCAGGATCGTATTTATGTGCCGAAGGAATCCCATTATAAAAGGGATATGTTCCGGTATGAATAGCCGCAGCCGAACTTGTTTCTCCTACATTCGGAAATCCAAAATCAGCATGTTGATAAATCAAACCTTCATTATATAATCGCTTAAAGCCTTTTTCTCCGAAAGTCGAGCTGAAATAGTGTAAGTAATCGCCTCTTAGTTGATCGATAACGATATTTACCACCAGACGGGGTACTTCCACCGGTTGTTGCGCTTGCAATCCGGCAACAGTAAGGAGCGTTAAGAGTGAAGATATAATTCTGTTCATTTTCTAATTAGTTTGTCTGTATATAACCAATAGCCTGATCCCAAAAGTAAGCATAGAATGAATGGGATTGAAGCTATATTAATGCTTTGCGGTATCAAAAACCATGCCGCGAGCAAAAGAATCAGAAGCAGGGCGTTTATTCTGTGATACCAACGAAACAAAGGCTTGCGTTTTCTGAAGAAACATCCGCAGAAAGTCAATATATGTAAAGGGTGTAACCAAATAATATTCCAATTCGGGAACATACACGGATGAACAGAGAAGAAAGTCATAAAAGCGACTAAACAACCCGCCAATCCGGCAAGGAGAAAAATGACATAAAACAGGGATTGATTGTATCTTTTCGTCCTAATCATCCAATAAGCAAAAGCAATACAAAGGATGAATAAGCATATACCTAGGGTCATCGGATGAGTCCAAAAATGAGAAGCCGAAACCGGTTCTTCTCCCGTATCTATGATTGTTTCTTTAGATAATACAATAGATTGTGTCTGTCCGTTTCGGGCAACTGTCGTTTGATCCAAAACATTCATCAAGCCTTCGGGCAAAAACAGTTCTTGTCTTAAATAAACCAATGAGTCTGCTCCCGAACCTACCAAGAGATCAATTCCGAAAGTCAGCCAAGGATAAGGATCCGTACAAGAATGTATCAAGGTGCGAAGCGTGGTTTTTTCTCCTTGAGCGGGATACTGAAGATTATCCTTACAGACTATTTCAATCAAATCCCTAACACGGGTGGTACAATTGTCAAAAAGAAAATTATAGCGGTATTCTCTGTTCTCTGTCCGATAATTTTCATCCAACAAAGAGAACAGTTCAGTTTTTTGTTCGCTCGTAAGGTTCAATTCTTGCTCAATAACTGTCGATTGGGAGTATTCATAGGAAGAACAAAACGAATCATAGTCCGATAGACTTAGGAAATAATCGGTCTCGCCTTTCAGAAAACGAAAGATGAAGTTCGGCTCGTCAAAACTAAAAGTTCCCCAATTAAAAACGACATCTAAATTTTCGGCAGAATCATGCATCCGCAAGGCAGTATGCCCGAAAAGCGTATAAACTTCATTCGAACGCGGTTTTACGGTTAGCAGACTGAAATGTAAATCTTCGCTGTTTTGCGCCTTTGCGGGCAAAATCAACCATAATACCAACACAATCCCAATGATCCGTTTCATTCAAAAAACTACGTCCGTTCGTATTTAATTTATTAATGCAGACAAAAGTACTATATTTTTTTGTATTTTTGCGTGAATGATTTTTTTAATTCGATTTGCTATTGCGAGCAGTCGTTCAATCCATCATTTCGGATATTAAATTATGCGTATTTTTATTTTGACATTTTGACTCAAAAAAGGGATTAAATCTATCAAAAAGCAAGCA
>DAIPZW010000028.1:0-9842 GCA_036781965.1 Bacteroidales bacterium | reverse complement strand
ATAAGCTTTATTTTTGGAAATATTCCCTTTATTTTAAAACTTGGATGTACAAGAAAATTTTAAAATAAGGTTTATTTTTTCGAGTATAAAGTTTATAAAGTTGAAAGTTCATAAAGTATTGGAGAAAGAATACTTTTAGTGGAGAAGTGAGAGTGGAGAGTTGAGAATTATTGATGATATATTAATGCGTCGAAGACGTAAATTTATTGATAAACCCCATGTTTAGGCGCAAAGCACCGTAGCATGGGGCTATTTGTATGCTATACTAAATGCTGGCTTCGGAGATGTCAGCAAAAAGAACGACTATTCACTGATAACTGAATACTATTTTTTGAAAAGCACGCCTCGTTTAATCAAACTTATGCTTGCGCCGAAAGTATCTCCGCCGAAGAATTGTCCATTGTCATAGCCTACTGACAATTTGGTTTGGAAGCCGGTAGAGACAGGAAGGTCGTATTTAAATTCCAGCAGGGGAGCAAATCCGTTTTTCACTTTGGTATAAGGGAAATAATAGCGACCCCAACTTTGTCCGGTGGTTAAAAGAACACGATAATGCAAATCGGGACGTAGATAGCCCTCTGCTCCCAAATGAAAAGCAATAATGCGGCTGCTTTTGAAGTTCAGAGTTCCGTCTTTGTTATATTCGGGCGAAAGTAAAAGCGGCGTCCCCATAGATTTTCCAAAGTGAGAAGGACCTTGTACGTAATCTGTATTATTATAATAATTATCGTTTCCGTTGCCTTTCGGTTTTAAATGATAATGTTCTTCATCCATTAGTTCATTATGATGGATAGGTCCGGTTTGTTGCTTGGTATAAATATATTCAAAAACAGCACCTGAAAGAATGGATTTCTTATTGGAACGATATTCTATGCCTAACATATTATCACGATAGTTTTCAAAAACCATTCCTGAGCCATCGTCAAAAAAATGATGGATATAAGCACTTAATACATCTTGATTATCTAACTTATAGTCATACTTAAAAATATAAGACCCTATTTGAGAGCCGGATACGTATAAGTTATCGGCATTGGAAGAGGATGAGGATCCCTCTTTGGCTATGAACATTCGCAAGAAATCATCCAATCCTTTGGGTTGTTTCGTTATTTCATATCCCCACACCCCATTTATATCCTTCTTATACTTATACAAAGTTCCTCCCCATTGGGTACTATGAGTCATTCCTACAGTAAATTGCATTTTATGTTTATTCTGCATATCTCCGAAACGGAAATAAATAGATTTATGGTGGGACAATATATCTTTTGTATAGTTCTGAAGATAAGGAGAAGCGGTTTCTTCCTGCCAGTTGCTATCCAAATATTTGCCTATGCTAACTTCTCCTTTTAAAAAGAAGTTTCCTTTGGAATAAGGAACCAGCCAAAAGTCCGGCATACTTATTTTCACTTCCGGCAAAGGGCGTGCATTGTTGGAATGAATAAAGTCGCCCGAACTTAAATACGGATTCAGCAAAGAAATATAGTCTTCACGCGAACCGATGTCTAATCTCCATATCTTCCAATTGAGTCTTCCGTACAATTGTTGCACCCATACATCTCCATAAGAAGAATCGTTTCCTCCAATCAAATCGAATCCGGCTTCGAAAGACCAGTCTTTATTAAGAGTTTGTTTATGAAACACGCCTCCGCGAACATAAAAATTATCCGAATTTAGGGGAACCGCTCCCCAATTCTGGTTTACTGTCCAAAAAGGAGTATGCTCTTCGCTGGCTATTGAGCCGAAAGTTTCTGCTTTGTAGCTTGTTTCTATTTGTCCGACAAGAGAAAAGGAACAAAAAAGAGTTAGTATAATAAGTATAGCGTTCTTCATCGGATTAGAATTTTTTGAAATGATATTCTTTTATACCATCGTCCAAAATCATTTTGTCAGATTTTAATCTAACGATGGTATAAGTTACTTCAGGCCCTTTCCAAGGGAGATTTTGATAGGAATCCGCATTATTAGTATTGGTATCCATAATAATATGCATGGTATCATCATCCGGAAAATCAATGTAGCCATACATAACCGGCGAAACTTCCTGTCCGATTTCGTTCTTAGTCAACCAAGTATAGGAGAAAAGTCTTTGTCTTTGGAAGCTATAAAAAACAGTATCTATCACTTCTTTGTCTTCGTTCTGATCAATGGTATATTTCAACTGCCACATTCCATTAGGATTAGGAAGATCCGAATCTACACAGGAAACAAACAAGGCTGATAATAGGAAAATAAATAAAAATGTTTTTTTCATCATAGAGTGTTTTCGGCAAAGATAAGCATAAACTAAAAACAATAAACTAAAAACAATCGATTTTTGAAAATGAAATAGACTTGAATATGTAAAAATATAAATAAAAAGAAAGTAGATTTATAAAAAGACGTATATTTGCAGCCAAAATAATAAGAAACAATCATTATGTCCACCTACAAAGAGAACAATAGAAAAGTTACTTCCCAGCGTGTGTTGGAAATGAAACAACGTAAGGAAAAAATTTCCATGCTTACGGCTTATGATTATTCAATGGCTTCGATCATTGATCAGGCAGGAATGGATATTATCCTAGTAGGAGATTCAGCTTCTAATGTTATGGCGGGAAATTCAACTACTCTTCCGATGACTATGGAGCAAATGATTTATCATTGTCAGTGTGTTCGCAAAGCAGTGAACCGAGCTATGGTCTGCGTGGACTTACCTTTTGGTGCTTATCAAGGAAATTCTAAAGAAGCTGTCCATAATGCTATCCGAATGATGAAGGAAACCGGCGCAGATTGTATAAAGATTGAAGGAGGAGAAGAGATTTCCGAGTCGGTTCAACGTATTCTTTCGGCAGGAATCCCGATTATGGGACATTTAGGTCTGACTCCTCAATCAATAAATAAGTTTGGTTCGTATGCTGTTCGGGCAAAAGAAGAAGCCGAAGCCAACAAACTGAAAGAAGATTGTTTATTATTAGAAAAACTCGGCTGTTTTGCCATCGTATTAGAGAAAATTCCTGCGCAATTAGGGAAAGAGGTTTCCGAAATATTAAGTATTCCTACCATTGGAATAGGCGCAGGCCCACATACAGACGGACAAGTTTTGGTTATGCACGACATGTTGGGAATTACGACCGAGTTCTCTCCTCGTTTCCTACGGCGCTATGCGGATTTGCATACGACCATAAAATCTGCAGTAGAGAATTATATTGAAGATGTGAAGTCTTCGAACTTTCCGAACGAGAAAGAGTCGTATTAAAATTCAAGATTCAAAAATTAAGATTTAAGATTATTTGTTTTGCACAATCTTGAATCTTGAATTAGGAATCTGAAATCCTATACCCTCTCGTAATCTATAAAAGAAAAAGAATAAGCATTCTTTTCGTCAGCCGGAAAAGTCTCGTAGACTATTTGTTTCCACTCGTTAAGGTTTATTTCCGGAAAGAAAGCGTCTGCTTCGGGAAATTCGCCATAGATACGAGTTAAATAAAGCTTATCAGTCGAATCTAGAGCCTGTTTATAAATTTGAGCTCCGCCTATAATAAAAACTTCTTCCTCATCCATACAACGTAATAAGGCTTGATCCAAAGAACTTACCATTTCCACATTGGGAAATTGTAGTTCTTCATTGCGACTGATTACTATGTTTCTTCGATTCGGCAAAGCTCCTTTTGGAAGCGACTCGAAAGTTTTTCGACCCATGATGACTGTATGTCCGGAGGTTACTTCTTTGAAATGTTTTAAGTCAGCCGGCAAATGAGCTAATAGACCTCCTTTGATTCCTATCTCGTTGTTTTTTCCTAATGCTACGATCATTGATACTATCATATGGCAACTTCTCCTTTTATATGAGGATGTGGATCATAATCTTCGAGTTTGAAATCCTCATAGTTAAACTTAAATATATCTTTCACTTCCGGATTAATCATCATCTTAGGAAGCGGTCTGGGTTCTCTTGTTAATTGCAACTTTGCTTGCTCTATATGGTTGGAATAAATATGCGCATCGCCCAAAGTATGCACAAAGTCTCCTGCTTCCAAGTTACATGCTTGCGCCATCATCTGAAGTAATAAAGCATACGAAGCAATATTAAACGGAACCCCTAAGAATATATCCGCACTTCTTTGATAAAGTTGAAGAGACAACTTCCCATCAGCCACATAAAACTGAAAGAAACAATGACAAGGCGGAAGTTTCATATTAGGAATATCCGCAACATTCCAAGCACTTACGATAATCCGTCTTGAGTCCGGATTGTTTTTTATGGTTTCTAGAACTTCTGTAATTTGGTCTATACTTCCCCCCTTATAATCCGGCCATGATCTCCATTGTGCTCCATAAACAGGTCCTAAGTTCCCGTTTTCATCTGCCCATTCGTTCCAAATTCGGACTCCATGTTGGGTTAAATATTCTATATTCGTATTTCCTTGAAGGAACCACAGGAGTTCATAGATAATAGACTTGAGATGTAATTTTTTTGTCGTTAAAAGCGGAAAACCTTCCGACATATTAAATCGCATTTGATATCCGAATATACTATAAGTTCCTGTACCTGTGCGGTCTTCTTTCTTTGTCCCTTCTTTTAATACCTTGTCTAATAGTTGCAAATAAGGAGTCATAATTGTTTTCTGTTAGTTGAATCGTGCAAATATACCTAAAGGCAAACGTCTGCCTGCTTTGTCCGAGATAAATAGTTCGCCGTATTCGATTTGCTTTTTATTCGGAAAATAATCCTTGATCATGTTCTCGGCAATCAAGGAAGAAAATCCCATAGAATAGAGATTTAAGACACAAAATCCCTTTCCGGAGTCCAATATATCTGAACAAGCCTGCATTAATTCGGCTATGTTATCTTCCAAAACCCATTTTTCTCCATCAGGACCTCTTCCATAAGCAGGCGGATCAAGTATAATTCCTTGATATTTATTTCCTCTTTTGGCTTCGCGCTTCACAAATTTCAACGCATCTTCCAATACCCAGCGTATATCCGACAAACCCGAAGCTTCCATGTTTTCTCTTGACCAAGTAAGCACTTGCCTTACCGAATCAACATGAGTAACGTCAGCTCCAGCCGAAGAAGCTGCCAAAGAAGCCCCTCCTGTATAAGCAAATAAGTTAAGTACTTTCGGTTTTTCCAGCGGGATTTGTTTTATGGTATCGTATATAAAATTCCAATTAGCAGCTTGTTCGGGGAATATTCCGACATGCTTAAAAGAAGTCAAGCCCAATCGGAATTTTAGTTTCATACTTTCATAAGCATAAGTAACAAACCATTGCTCAGGCATACCTTTCCGCAAAATCCATTCGCCCTTTTCGTTGCATTCTTGGTTCTTTCCTTTTTCTTTCTTAAACCAAGCATCAGTAAGCCGTTCCCATTCTTTGGTTGAAAGGGCAGGTTGCCAAATGGCTTGCGGTTCCGGACGACGAAGTACTTGACGTCCAAAACGTTCAAGCTTTTCGTAATTGCCGGAATCGATTAATTCATAATCTTTCCAATGGGAAGGCGTTAAGAGTTCTATGTTCATTTTGTTCTGTTAATCACAAATGTCTGCAAGAAATTCATATAAAGGTTTTAATGCCTTGAATTCTTGTTCCAACAAGGAAACTAAATCTTTAGAATAGAGCTTCTTGCCCAGAGGAATGTTCTTATATAAATGTATGCTCTTTTTTTGCATCCACGCTTGAAAGTATTCCGGCAATTCATTAGGAATAGCCCGTTTATATTCCTCTCCTCCTATTGTATATTTATATTTCTTCAGCAGGTCTTCCGTAATTTCTTGGAAATGTTTAGGCTCATAAGCAATTTGTTCCCGAACTCGATCCATGATTTTCTTTTTCCCTGCCCAAAGTCCCATGCCATAATTTATTCCTTCCGTTCCTACTTCCAAATAAAATCCGGGGAAAGATTCCCATGCTGTTGATTGTTTTTCAAACGGACGTTGAAAACTAATCCACATGTGTTTCTTATAAGGAGTTTTATCCAAAGAAAAACGAATGTCCCGATAGATACGGGAAATTAATTTTTGTGGACGAAAATCCATCTGAGGATCTATTGAATAAAAAGAAGGAGTAAGAGCTAATGCCAATCCTTTTAGAGGTTTTAATACTTGCTCTTCATAAACCGGCTTATGTTCCAGAAACCAAGGTCGGTTATTATTATCCCCCAACTCCCGAAAAAAATCGAAAGTTTTGGGGCTAAATCCTAAAAAAGCATCGTTAGTCATCTATCGTTTATTTATTCAATAAATTATATACCTAAAGACTTACGAATTTCTGCTATCTTTTCTATTGCTGCTGCTTCTGCTGCCTGAATATCCTTGCGAGAATTTACTTTAGATTTCACTTCTATATAGAATTTAATCTTGGATTCGGTTCCTGAAGGGCGAATCGAAACTTTAGTTTCATCTTCAGCATAATACTGCAAGACATTAGAAGTAGTTGGCATATCTAAAGAAATAACTTCGTTTTTCTCTAAGTCTTTTTCCTTGAGTGTCAAGAAATCTTTTACGAGAACTACTTTTGATCCTGCTAATTCTGCTTGAGGGTGCTCGCGGAAATTTTTCATCATCTTTTCAATTTCCTCAGCTCCTGATTTTCCTTCTTTATATACCGAGAGTCCTACTTCTTTCGAGAAGCCATATTCTACATAAATATCCTGAAGTAATTCATAGATAGACCTATTGTTATCAGCACACCAAGCAGCTGTTTCAGCCAAAAGCATACATCCGGAAACAGCATCTTTATCGCGAACAAAATCTTCGGCAAGAAAGCCATAACTCTCTTCGCCTCCCCCGATATAAGTGCTTTTTCCTTCATTCTTACGCATGACGTCAGCAATCCATTTGAAACCTGTGTAACAATCATACATGGTTACTTTTTCCTTCTGAGCAATTTTTTTAACCAACTCGGAAGAAACAATAGTCTTAACGATGTATTCATTGCCTTTAATACGTCCTAATTCGCGCCAACGTCTTATTAAATAATAAAGATAGATGATCAAGGTTTGATTACCATTCACTAATACCCATTCGCCTTTATCATTTTTAACTGCAGCCCCAACTCTGTCAGCATCCGGGTCAGAAGCCATCACTAAATCGGCGTTAGTTTCTTTTGCTCTATCAATAGCCATCTTTAAAGCAGTCGGTTCTTCGGGGTTAGGCGATTTAACGGTAGGAAAATCCCCGCTGATAACATCTTGTTCGGGAACATGAATGATATTTTCAAACCCAATGGCTTTCAATGCCTTTGGAATCATGGTTGCACCTGTTCCATGAATCGGCGTATATACTATCTTAATATCTTTATGCCTTTTGATTGCATCGGGCGATACTAAAATAGTTTTTAAATCATGGATGAAATTATTATCAATCTCTTCCGCCAATATTTCAATCAGTTGAGAATTACCTTTGAAGTTAATCTCCTTCACTGATTTTATTTTATTTACTTCATCAATAATATTTTTATCGTGAGGAGCTATGACTTGTGCGCCGTCACTCCAATAAGCTTTATAGCCATTATATTCTTTCGGATTATGCGAAGCAGTAATACAAATACCACTCTGACATCCTAATTTACGAATGGCATAACTAATCTCCGGCGTAGGTCTTAAATCCGGAAACAAGTAAACTTTAATTCCATTGGCGGTGAATATATCCGCAGATTTTTCAGCAAACAGACGACTATTATGGCGACAATCATGCCCGATTACGACCTTTATTTCTTTTGATCCGGCAAATTCTTTTTTCAAATAGTTTGACAGACCTTGTGTAGCAGACCCTACGGTATAGATATTCATTCTATTAGAACCTGCACCCATAATACCGCGAAGTCCTCCTGTCCCAAATTCCAAGTCTTTGTAGAAAGATTCAATCAAATCGGTTGAATCTTCTCTGTCCAATAGAGTTTGAACTTGTTTTCTGGTTTCTTCGTCATAATCCGAGCTTAGCCATGTCTGTGCTTTCGCTCTTACTTCTTTCAATAATAATTCGTCTTTCATTTTGACTAAAAATTTAATTAGAGTTTAATTTCGCGCTGCTCTAACCATTCGCCTTTGTCATCTACTATACGCTTCAACCATTCTTGATTATAATAAGGACGGTTAGGATATTGTCCTGATCCATATTCATTATAGATAAATTTGCCGTTTTCTTCTTTTTTCACGACACCGTCCATATACTTAACCAATAAATATTCACCCATTTTTTTCCAAGTCTGGGTTGCATTTTCTGCTGTCTGTATACTGTAAGAAGTTAAGAAAGGGACTAATAAATCTTTTTCCCCTTTCGCTTCTCTTGCAAGTAGATTCATTGCATATTGTTCTATAATCGGTTGAAATTCAAGATACCTATTTTCAATTTCGTCTTGCGCCGGTTTCGTATCATTGATTACTTGACTATAACGACTATATGCATATTGAGCTACCCAGTTATGTATCCAAAACGCTGAAGACCAAGAAAAAGTTACCAAGTCTCCATTTCCTGTTTTATAGCATTCCGGCACTTCTGTCATGCAAGTATACATAGGATTATAGATTGTAAAGGCAGCATCATCCACTCCAAACCAAAGGATTCCGCCTATTTTGTCGGGTTTGTCCGCACGCATTTGCGCTACAAAAGTAAATGCTGTTTGTTGTGTTGCGATTGGACGTTCAAAGCTATATTTTTTACCTTCATATTCGAAAGAAAGAGGATTGAAACGATAAGGAGAACCAAAAGCACCTGCCGAAACATCTTTAGTAGGATCGAAAACCGTACCTTCATAATGGTCGCGCATCATATCCATCATGTCTTTTGCACTTAACAATCGGTTAGCTTTAACATACAAAGGCATAGGTTTAGGATCTTGACCTAAAATATAAGGAATCCACTGCTCAGCATTATCAGTTACTTGATTATAAAAAGACCAAACCCGAGCTTCGCAAGCACGAAGTCCTCCCCAATCCAATGGATTATACACTTTTGAAAAACTAAAATCCTTGTCCGAACCTTTATAATATCCTTTTTCTTTCGCAAAAGAAATAACATCTTTGGAGTAAATACAATTGGCAGGGTCATTCATCGGAAATTGATGAATACGAGCTTGATTAGCATGAGCAGAAACACAATCATCAGGAATACGAACCGCTACCCAAACAGCCCCTTTATTATTCGGACCTTTTGAAATCATTTCCAAGACCCAAAGTTCATTTTTATCCGCCACTGAAAACGATTCGCCACCACTATAATAACCATATTTTTCTACCAAATCGGTCATAACAGTCAAAGCTTCGCGCGCAGTTTTCGCTCGCTGCAATGTAATATAAATTAAACTACCGTAATCAATAATTCCATCAGGATCTTGCAATTCTTCTCTGCCTCCCCAAGTGGTTTCACCAATACATAATTGATGTTCATTCATATTTCCTATCACATTGTAGGTTTCTGCTACTTGAGGAATCTGGCCTAAAAATTTTCCTGAATCCCAATCATAAACATCTAGCAGACTTCCTGCCGGATATTTAGCCGCCGGCCAATGATATAACTCTCCAAAAAGAGCATACGAATCAGCAGAATAAGTAACAAATACAGATCCGTCTGTCGATGCCTTTTTTCCTACCAACAAATTAGTACATGCGACAGCATAACTCCCACTCACAAGCATCAATAATGCTATAATAAGACCTTTTTTCATACGATTAAATTTATTTTAAGATGTTTAGGACAAAGATAATACTTTTTCAGTTATCCATGTTCATTTTAATATTCAAAAATCATGATTTCAAATTCAAGTTTACTCAATATATAGTTCTACTTAAAGTATCAACTTGAAAATAGATTATTTATCTTGCAAAAAATAAAGGTTATATTTACCCGTAGTGCATTTGC
>DAIPZW010000027.1:0-10050 GCA_036781965.1 Bacteroidales bacterium | reverse complement strand
CTTTATTTTTAAACAAGTAAGTATTAATGAGTTATGAGATCTATTCGGGTCTTTGAATTTTCAATATCCAATCTTAAAGATTGAATATTGAATCTTAAATCAAACTGTTTTGTCTGTCAATAATTCAAAGGTATAGCCTTCTTCTAATAACCATTCGATGGCTTTGGGCAGGGCTTCTTTCATATTGCGTTCCGCTTTGATGGAATCGTGGAAGACAATGATAGAGCCGTTGCGCGTATATTTTTTTACGTTGGCTAATACCTTGTCGGGAGTGAGATATTTGCCGTAATCGCGCGAAACAACGTCCCACATGATAATTTTATAGTCCTTTCTTACTCGGAAATACTGAGAAAGGCGTATATGACCGTGAGGAGGACGGAACAATTTGCTTGGAATCAGCTCCGCAGCCTTGTTTACATTATCGATATAGTTTTTGGGACGGGTTCTAACTCCTTGCAAATGGTTGAAAGTGTGATTTCCAACGGAATGTCCTCTTTTTATGACCTCATTAAAAACTTCGGGATACTTACGAACATTGTCTCCAACGCAGAAAAAACAGGCTTTGATATTATAGTGGTCTAATAAGTCCAATACCCAAGGGGTTACCTCGGGTATTGGTCCATCGTCAAATGTGAGATATACAACCTTCTTGTCTTTATTGATTCTCCAATGAGAACCTTTGTAAATAAAGCGATAGATGAAAGGAGGTTGTTCTATGATCATTTTTATTTCAAACTGTTCATTAATTGATAGAAACGAGCGAAATAAAGTTCTAATTGCTTTCTGTATTGATCATATAATGCAGCATCATATTTCTCAAAGAAAGGTAAATAGAGGCTATAAACATATTGAATTTCATGTTCAATAGAAGCCATAGCATTGATGTATTCTCTTTGAGAAAGTCGATTGTATTTTCCCAATCTACTTAATAATTTTTCAATACCCATCTTATTGACATCTTTTACTTTCTTGATGTTTTGATCGAAAGCTTGCTTGTCGTATTTTTCAAAGAAAGATATAAAAAGTTCGTTCATATAAGTGGTTTCCCGCATAGCATCATTATATACATGCGCATATTGGGAATCATTCAATCTGCCATACCAATTTAATCGACTTAATGATTTATTCATGATTATGGTATAAATCTCTTTGGCTTTGTTGATTTCGCCCATTTGTTCGTATAGGCGGGCAAAAGAAGCGGTGGTAATAGGCTCATAAGGAACATTGTATTCCGGAATTACGGTCAATGCTTTATCAAGTAGTTCTTTTGCACGAACAGTATCTCCTGTTTCAAGCATAGCTCCGGCAAGCATCACAAACTGATTGCGGAAAGAATTACACATCTTCATCGTGTTTTCATCAATGTATAATCCCTCTCTCTCCAGACCGCCCCATTTAAATTTATTCATCAACTTATCATACATTCCTTCTATGTTGATAGGATCTACATAGCCTGCTTCGTAAGGCATGATACGCAATGCCATACCTTCATTACGCAAGTAATTATCTAAACGTAAGAATTGATCGGGCGAAACAGTTGCGGCGAAATACATAGGACGAGAAAAGTCTTTATTGTTATTCAACATTTCCAATAGCATCAGCTCTCCTTTATATAGAGCGCCTTTAGCTTTAGAAAAACGTTCATCGCCGTCAAATTCAGCACTTAAATCAATTAGCATCGGGTTCGCTAACCATTTTGAGTAAGTTGTATCGACCAATCCCGAATGAATAATGGCAGCCGAATCAATAGGTAGGATTATTAAATCAGTAGGAATATTATTTAATTTTTCATCGATTAAAACATTTCCTTCTCTATCAGTTAAATATAATTGTTTAGTATTGGGATCATCTGATTTTACCCAATCCAATACTTGTTGTGCTGTTTGCGGTTTCCGAGAAGGATTTTGTCTTAAATAAGGAAGATAATATTCCGGAATGACATAAGCATAATCTCTTTTGCCGTCTTGATATTGATCTTTAGTCCAAGTAATAGGCAAAGGAGGAGAATCATAAGCTTCCCGTTTCATTTGGTCGATATACCAATCGCCATTCAGATAACTTAGGTTACATACGCGAACATCTGTACGAACTCCTTCCACTTCTTGATTATACCAAAGCGGGAAAGTATCATTGTCTCCATAAGTAAATATAATGGCATCTTTTTCGCAAGATTCTAAATAGTTATATCCGAAGTCCCGCATCATATAACGTCCCGAACGATCATGATCGTCCCAGTTTTGAGAAGCCATTTGAATAGGTACGCACAAAGAAAGAGCAGTCCCGGCAACAGCCGCAGGCAATGCTTTATCTTTAGTTACTTTTCTTAATCCTTCTATAACAGCTAAAGTGCCTAATCCGATCCAAATACAGAAAGCATAGAAAGAGCCGGCATAAGCGTAGTCTCGTTCACGAGGTTGATAAGGAGTTTGATTTAGGTATACTACAATCGCTAGTCCGGTCATGAAGAAAAGCAAGAAAGTAACCCAAAACTGCTGAGTCCCTCGTTTGCCGGAATAAAGTTGAAATAAGATTCCCAACAATCCCAAGATCAAAGGAAGCATATAGTATTTATTATGTCCTTTGTTTTCGGAAATAAAATCAGGAAGTTCGTCTTGAGGACCTAAACGAGGTTTATCCAAGAAAGGAATCCCTGTTATCCAGTTCCCTTTGGATATTTCTCCGTTACCGGCTAAGTCATTTTGGCGACCGGAAAAGTTCCACATGAAATAACGCCAATACATATAATTGACTTGGAACGAGAAGAAATAACTTAAGTTATCTCCAAAAGAAGGTTGTTCGTAAACTGTTTTTACTTCTCCTGTTCGTCTATCCTCTCCTGTTCGCCGATATTGTTTACCTGTCCATTCTCCATAAGCTTCTATATGTCTATCTTCCGTACTATACATACGTGGAAATAGCATATTATACTTATCGGGAAATTCTACTTTGCGTTTATAGCGGGACACCTCGTAATGATCTTTATCAGAAGGATCGGATTTAACCACGCGGGTATATATTTTTTTATCATCCTTATATTCAGGATTAGTATTCTTGGATGCAAAAGTAGCTCCATAGAATAGGGGAGTGTCTCCGTATTGTTCGCGAGCAAGATATTCCCTTAAAGTAAATACATCTTCGGGAGAGTTTTGATCCATTGGGGTATTAGCTGCCGAACGAATCATTATTAAAGCATAAGAAGAGTATCCAATAGTGATTACAACCAATCCAACTAAGATGGAGTTAAGAGCCACCGGATTTATTTTCTTATAACCGAAAATGAAAGCCGCTAAAATAGCAATGATAAGCAGACCTACCCAAACGCCTCCGCCGAAAAATGGGATTCCTAATAGGCATATAGCTAATAAGAATGCAAACTTAGTTCGATTGGGATTCCATTTCTCGCGCATAGTTTCCCAAATTCCCCAAGCTAATACTCCGCCTACTACAATTAAGTATAGATATACTCCGGAATTATAAGACAAGCCTAAGGTGTTTACGCAGAAAAGTTCAAACCATCCGCATACTTCCATAATGCCTCTAATCAATCCGTAAAGAATGGCGATAACGATGCCAAAAGAAATCAGCAAAGCTCCTAACATTCCTTTTCCCGTCGGGTTAGGATACTTTCTATAATAATAAACTAATACAATGGCAGGGATACAAAGCAAGTTCAAAAGATGGACTCCGATGGAAAGCCCCATCACATAAGCAATTAAAATCAACCAACGGTCGGAATGAGCTTGATCGGCAACGTCTTCCCATTTAAGTATTAACCAAAAAACAACTGCAGTCATTAAAGAAGAGTAAGCATATACTTCTCCTTCGACTGCGGAGTACCAAAACGTGTCTGAAAAGGTATAAGCTAAAGCTCCAACGGCTCCTGCGCCTAACACGGCTATCATTTTCCATAAAGAAATACCTTCGTCTTTGTTGGTAATTAATAACTTTCTACCCATGTGGGTAATCGTCCAAAATAATAACAGTATGGTCAGCGCACTAAATATTGCAGACATGGCATTAACCATCATCGCTACTTTATCGGGGCTGGAAGCAAACTGTGTAAACAGATTTCCCGTCAGCATAAAGAAAGGTGCGCCGGGAGGGTGTCCTACTTCTAATTTATAAGCTGAAAGAATAAATTCTCCACAGTCCCAAAAACTGGCAGTGGGTTCGATAGTTATTAAATAAACAATTGCTGCAATAGCAAAAACCATCCATCCGGTAATGCTATTTGCCAACTTAAAGGTCTTCATGCTTTTTATATCCATTTCGGTTTGAGTGTTATAGATTTAGACTGGCAAAGATAATCATTTAGTTTATAAAGTTCATAAACTTCGCCAAGTTCATAGGGATTTGATAAGACTTGATAACATAGAGTTATGATATTTCAAGATATTGCAACCGGATTTTTATCAGGGTAATCAATCGTATAATGCAAGCCGCGACTTTCTTTACGTGCCATAGCTTGTTTGATAACTAAGAAACTAACCATAATAACATTCCGAAGCTCAATAATATCTTTCGATACAACCGAACGAATAAATAACTTCTCTGTTTCCCGATGAAGGATTTCAAGACGATCTAAAGCACGTTTCAAACGAAGATTAGAACGAACAATGCCGACATAGTTAGACATTATTGAACCAATCTCTTTGGCACTTTGAGTAATCAGAATCATTTCTTCAGGCAAAGAGGTTCCTTTGTCGTCCCAAAGAGGTATTTTATCATTGAAAGTATACTGCTTAATATTCGCAATGGAATGTTTAGCTGCAGAATCAGCATATACAATGGCTTCACTCAAAGAATTAGATGCTAAACGATTGGCTCCATGAAGTCCGGTGCAAGAACATTCGCCTGCGGCATAAAGTCTATGAATAGAAGAGCAAGCATTCATATCTACCTTAATCCCTCCGCAAAGATAATGAGCAGCCGGAGCAATCGGAATATAATCTTTAGTAATATCTATGCCTTCTTTCAAACAATGTTCATAGATATTGGGAAAATGCTCTCTTGTCTCTTTTGCATCTTTGTGAGTTACATCTAAGTAAACAAAGTCAGCACCTTTATTCTTCATCTCCGTATCAATCGAACGAGCCACTATGTCGCGAGGAGCTAAAGAACCGCGTTTGTCATACTTATGCATAAACTCATTGCCATCTCGATCCCTAAGTACTGCACCATAACCGCGCATGGCTTCCGTAATTAGGAAAGAAGGACGTACTCTTGGATTATATAATGCAGTAGGGTGGAATTGAACAAACTCCATGTCTTTGATTCTTCCTTTAGCCCGATAAACCATAGCAATACCATCTCCGGTTGCAACAGGTGGATTAGTCGTTGTTTGATAGATGTTTCCGATACCTCCGGTACATAACATGGTTACTTTAGAAAGAAAAGTATGTATCTCTCTGGTTTCTTCATTTAGAACATAGGCTCCGTAGCATTCGATGTTAGGAGTATCTTTCGTTACCTTTTGTCCTAAATGGTGTTGAGTAATAATTTCGATAGCGAAGTGATGATCAAAAACTTTGATATTCGGATGATGTTTAATAGCTTCGATAAGGCTTCGTTGTATCTCTTCTCCGGTATTATCTTTATGGTGAAGAATACGGAATTCGGAATGTCCGCCTTCTTTATGCAGGTCAAAGTTTCCTTCGTTATTCCGATCGAAGTCTACTCCCCAATTAATTAATTCTTCTATCTGATGAGGCGCTTCTCGGACGACTTTCTCTACGACTTTCTTGTCGCAAATCCCATCTCCTGCTATTAATGTATCTTGAATATGTTTTTCAAAATCATCTAAAGGAGCGGTTACCGAAGCAACTCCACCTTGAGCATAAAAAGTATTAGCCTCTTCTAAAGATGTTTTAGCCAATAAAGCCACACTTCCCGTTTCGGCAACTTTCAAAGCATAACTCATGCCCGCTATACCGGATCCAATAACTAAAAAATCAAACTTATGCGTCATTTAATTCTTTCTCTTTAGTAATTATTACGGCAAAAGTACGTAAAATGTTCTTATGTTTAAGGAAATTCAAGATTCAAGATTCAAAAATTAAAATTTAAGATTATGTAAATAAGCATTTTCTTTCTTTTTTCTCCTTTCTGCCTGTTCCCTTCTCCGTTTACTTCTTATTCATAAAGATATAGAAGATAAAACCTAAGATAACAAAGGACAGAGCAACGATTAATACAGTATTATTGCTTGTTTTGGTAAAAAAAGAAATAGCGAGAACGATTACTCCTGTTAAGGAAATAAAGATGCCGGAATATTTTAAGAATGAATTCACCTAAGGTCTATTTTTCTAAGAATTATGGGAACAAAGTTAATATTTTCTCAATAATTAGCTACTTATTTCTAATCTTTCTCTTTAATTAGTATTTTTCGATTATCTTTGCGCTCTTATTTAAATAAAGGCAATTAGTTAGTCTATCTCAGATGGACTTTAGAATTTGGTTAATAACATTTTATGGCAAAGACAAAGAAATTCCTAACATGTGATGGAAATCAAGCGGCAGCACATATTGCTTACATGTTTAGCGAGACAGCTGCGATTTTCCCTATCACTCCTTCATCTACTATGGCAGAGTATGTTGACGAATGGGCAGCAGCAGGAAGAAAGAATATCTTCGGCGAAACCGTTCGTGTAGATGAAATGCAATCAGAAGCAGGAGCCGCAGGAGCTATGCACGGATCCCTGCAAGCGGGAACATTATCTACTACTTTTACGGCTTCACAGGGATTATTATTAATGATCCCTAATATGTATAAAGTAGCAGGAGAATTGCTTCCCGGAGTATATCATGTATCTGCTCGTGCATTAGCATCTCATGCTTTATCTATTTTTGGAGATCATCAAGACGTTATGGCAGTTCGTCAAACAGGTTGCGCCATGTTTGCAACAGGTTCAGTACAAGAAGTAATGGATTTGGCAGCAGTAGCTCACTTATCGGCTATTAAGTCAAGAGTTCCTTTCATTCACTTCTTTGATGGATTCAGAACCTCTCATGAAATACAAAAAATCGAGGCTTTAGACAATGAAGATTTAGCTCCTCTTATTGATGTGGAAGCACTTGCTGCTTTCCGTCAAAGAGCTTTAAGTCCGGAAAACCCTGTTGCTCGCGGAATGGCAGAGAACCCTGACATTTATTTCCAAGCTCGTGAAGCCAGCAACGTATATTATGATAAAGTAGTTGATGTAGTAGAAGATTATGTCAATCAACTTTCCGCATTAGTAGGACGTAAGTATGGCTTATTCGATTATTACGGAGCAGAAGATGCAGACAGAGTAATCATCGCTATGGGTTCTGTAACGGAAGCTATTAAAGAAACTATTGATCACCTTTTAGCTAAAGGAGAGAAAGTAGGATTAGTATGCGTTCACCTTTATCGTCCGTTCTCAGCTAAACATTTCTTAGCAGCAGTTCCTAAAACAGCAAAACGTATTGCAGTTTTGGACAGAACTAAAGAACCGGGAGCTTTAGGCGAACCTTTATATTTGGACGTAAAAGATTGTTTCTATGGAAAAGACAACGCTCCTCTTATTGTTGGCGGACGTTATGGACTTTCTTCTAAAGATACTACTCCTGCACAAGTATTATCTGTTTATGAAAACTTATCACTTCCGGAACCTAAAAACGGATTTACGATAGGAATCATGGACGATGTTACTTTCACATCTCTTCCTGCTAAAGAAGAATTAGTTTTTGATAACGGTCCTTTCGAAGCAAAATTCTATGGATTAGGTGCCGACGGAACTGTAGGTGCTAATAAGAACTCAATTAAGATAATAGGAGATAATACGGATAAGTATTGCCAAGCTTACTTTGAATATGATTCTAAGAAGTCAGGTGGTTTTACTTGTTCACATCTTCGTTTTGGAGATGCTCCTATTCGTTCTACTTATTATGTAAATACACCGGACTTTGTAGCCTGTCACGTACAAGCTTACTTACGTTTATATGACGTAACTAAGGGTCTGAAGAAGAACGGAACTTTCCTTTTAAATACGATATGGAATGAGGAAGAAGTTAAAAGAAACCTTCCTGACCATGTAAAGAAATATTTAGCAGCGAATAATATTAATTTCTATATTATCAATGCTACCGGCATTGCCGAAGAGATAGGTTTAGGAAACAGAACCAATACTATTCTTCAATCTGCTTTCTTTAAGATTACAGGCGTTATTCCTTACGAACAAGCCGTGATAGAGATGAAGAAATTCATCGTGAAGTCTTACGGAAAGAAAGGCGAAGAAATCGTAATGATGAATTACGGCGCCGTAGATAGAGGAGGAGAAGTTGTAAAAGTTCAAATTCCTGCCGAATGGGCAACGATTACTTCAGAAGATGAAAAAGCAAGAACAGACGTTCCTGAATTTATTTCTAAAGTAGTTTGGGCTATCAATGCACAAAAAGGAAATAACCTTCCTGTTTCAGCATTCAAAGGGAGAGAAGACGGAACTTGGGATCAAGGAACTGCTGCTTATGAAAAACGTGGTGTAGCTTCTCATGTTCCTGTTTGGATTCCTGAAAATTGTATCCAATGTAACCAATGTGCTTACGTTTGTCCTCACGCAGCTATCCGTCCGTTCGTATTAGACGAGAAAGAACAAGCCAATGCTCCGGCAGATATGAAGATGTTGAAAGCAACCGGAAAACAATTCGAAGGAATGACTTTCCGTATGCAAGTAGATGTATTAGACTGTATGGGTTGTGGCAACTGTCCTGATGTTTGTCCGGGCAACAAGAACGGGAAAGCATTACAAATGGTGCCGATTGATGCCGAACTTTCCAATCAAGCTAATTGGGATTACTGTATGAAAGAAGTAAAATCTAAACAACATTTAGTAGATGTTACTTCTAACGTGAAGAACTCTCAGTTTGCTACTCCTTTATTCGAGTTCTCAGGAGCTTGTTCCGGTTGTGGAGAAACTCCCTACGTAAAATTAATTTCACAATTATTCGGAGATCATCAAATGGTAGCTAATGCTACAGGATGTACTTCTATCTATTCCGGTTCAGCCCCTTCTACTCCTTATACTAAGAACGAAAAAGGGCATGGTGTTGCTTGGGCTAACTCATTGTTCGAAGACAATGCCGAGTATGGACTTGGTATGAAGATAGGAACTGAGAAAATGCGCGAGCGTGTAGGACATTTGATGGAGCAAGGCTTATCTTGCACACAATGTTCCGATGATATGAAAGTATTATTCAAAGAATGGCTTGAAAATCGTGAAGATTATGCTAAAACTCGCGAGATAACTGACAAGTTGGTTCCGATGATTACCAAATGCAGCTGTGATATTTGCAAAAAACTATCAGAACTTTCTCATTTCTTCGTAAAACGTTCTCAATGGATAATAGGAGGAGACGGATGGGCTTATGATATTGGTTTCGGAGGATTAGACCATGTGATAGCTTCCGGGCAAAACGTAAACATTTTAGTAGTCGATACTGAAGTTTATTCTAATACCGGTGGACAAGCATCTAAATCTACTCCGGTAGGAGCCGTTGCAAAATTTGCTGCAGCCGGAAAACGTATCCGTAAAAAGAACTTAGGCATGATTGCAACCAGTTATGGTTATGTTTATGTAGCTCAAGTAGCAATGGGTGCTAATCAAGCTCAAACTTTGAAAGCAATTCGCGAAGCAGAAGCCTATGATGGACCTTCAGTGATTATAGCTTATTCTCCTTGTATCAATCATGGTCTTAAACGAGGCATGGGAAAAGCACAAGCAGAACAGAAAGCTGCCGTAGAATGCGGTTATTGGCAACTATGGCGCTATGATCCTAGACTAGAAGAAGAGAAACAAAATCCTTTCCAACTAGATAGTAAAGAGCCGGAATGGGATAAATTCCAAGATTTCCTAATGGGCGAAGTACGTTTCTCGTCTCTAACTAAACAGTTTCCTGAAGAAGCCAACGAACTATTTAAGGTAACTTTGGCAAATGCTAAAAGACGTTACAGAGACTTTGTTCGCATGAGAGATATGGACTTCTCTAACGAATAAAAATCTGAAATAATATTTTTATCAACCGCCTTGTCCT
>DAIPZW010000026.1:0-10111 GCA_036781965.1 Bacteroidales bacterium | reverse complement strand
AAATCACAATCAACCTTAATTGGCGACAAACACAACAAAGTTCATGGTCTAAACTTTGGAATGGTGATAAGTCTATTGACCTTGATTTAGGTTGTTGGTATGAATTACGCGATGGAAGTAAGTCCTGTATTGATGGTTTGCAGTTTGCACAAGGACAGGGTGGAAATAAAAATCAACTTACAAAACAAGGTTGCTATATACAAAAACCTTGGATTTGGCATAGCGGAGACGATCGTTCCGGCTCTGCTGCCGAGGGAGAGAATATGCTAATCAATCCACAAGGTATTGCTGATTTAAAACGGATAACCGTGTATTGCTTTATTTACGAAGGTGCAGCAAAATGGGCTGATACAGACGCTATTGTTACTATTAAAGTCCCTGAGAATCCTGATATTGTTGTAGAGATGGGAAAACAATATGCCTCTCAAAATTTTTGTGCCATTGCGGAAATATCGTTCGGGACAGATAATTCAATGACAGTGAAAAAACTGGTTACATTCCACAATGGGCATGGAGACTGTGACAAAGCATATAATTGGGGAATGCAATGGAGAGCAGGAAGTAAATAACATTAATTATAATAATAAAAGTATGGCTATCAATTTAGAAAAAGGTGGACGGGCTAATTTGACTCTTCCAAAATTTGTAATCGGACTTGGCTGGGATGCTAATTCGTCTGATACAGGTCAGGATTTTGACCTTGATGCTTCGGTGTTTATTCTTGGAGAAAACAAAAAATTATTATCCGATGAGAATTTTGTATTCTATAACAACTTGAAATCCCCTGATGCTGCCGTAGAACACACGGGAGATAATCTAACCGGTGATGGTGATGGTGACGACGAAAGTATCAAAGTCGATTTGTCAAAAATCAATCCTAATGCTGTGGAAATCATTGTAGTGGTAACTATTCACGATGCTGAAAAACGCCGTCAGAATTTTGGTCAGGTTCGCAATTCTTTTGTTAGAATCTATAATCCCGATAACAACGAAGAACTTTTGAAATACGAGCTGGAAGAAGATTTTTCTGTAGAAACTGCTGTTGAGTTCGGTAGGATATACAAGCGTAATGGAGAATGGAAGTTTGAAGCCGTAGGCGTAGGTCAGAAAGGTGGATTAGAAGTGTATTTGAATAAGTATAACTAATAATAAGCAAACCGTTATGGCAATAAAATTAGAAAAAGGTCAAAGGATTAATCTTGAAAAATCCAATGGAAGCAAACTGCAAAATCTCTGTGTTGGTGTCAATTGGGGTGCAATTGAAAAGAAGGGATTTTGGGGAAACAAGAAGATGGAAGCGGTAGACTTAGATGCAAGTTGCGCCACTTTTGATGACAACAACAACATGTTAGAAGTGGTTTACTTTAGAAATCTTCAATCTCAGAATCGCTCAATCATGCACAGTGGAGACGATTTGACAGGCGATATGGATGGTGATGATGGATTAGACAATGAAGTTATAACTGTTGATTTGGAAAAATTACCTACAAGTGTTTCTAAAATAGCTTTTGTCTTAAATAGTTTTAGAGGGCATGATTTCAAAACGATACCATTTGCATCTATTCGCATTTACGAAGGGACTCCGACTAAAGTAAATGAAGTTTTTGCAACATACGACATTGCCAATGATGCTTCTTTTGCAGGTAGTGTTTCAATGGTAATGGGTGTATTCTATAAACGTAACGGCGAATGGAAGTTTAATGCCATTGGAGAATCAACTAATGACAAGGAATTGAAAGGTACATTATCAACAGTAACATCAAAATATTTATAATCATGGCAAGAAGACTCCCTGTATATTTGGTGCTTGACACCTCCGGTTCGATGCACGGCGAACCAATTGCAGCCGTTGAGACGGGTGTGCAAACATTAGTAAGTGCATTAAGGCAAGACCCTTACGCACTCGAAACCGCTTATTTAAGTGTGATTACATTCGATAGTAGCGCAAAGCAAATCGTTCCTCTTACGGAATTAACTGCGTTTCAGATGCCTTCTATTCAAGCAAATGGCACTACCGCTTTAGGCGATGCTTTGAAATTACTTGCAAATAAAATTGACACAGAAGTTGCAAAGACTACTGCTGAAATAAAAGGGGACTGGAAACCATTGGTGTTTATCATGACCGATGGAGGCCCCACAGATAATTGGCAAAATGGATTGACGGAATTTCGCAAACGTAAGGTAGGCATGGTGGTTGCTTGTGCCGCAGGTCAAGGTGCTGATACCAATGTATTAAAACAAATTACCGAATGTGTTGTACAATTAGATACAGCCGATAGTTCCACCATTAAAGCCTTCTTTAAATGGGTGTCGGCTTCGGTTAGCACAGGCAGTCAAAAAGTAGATAGTGGAAACGAGATGGTTGGATTGGGAGAATTACCCCCACCTCCACCTGAAGTAAATATAGTCGTTTAATAAATGAGAAGATTACCTGTATATATCTTGATACAAACGTCAGGAGCTATGCGTGGCGAACCTATCGAAGCAATCAAAGTCGGTTTGGAAACTTTGGTTGCTTCGCTTAGACAAGACCCATTTGCTCTTGAATCGGTTTATTTGAGTGTAATTACATTCAATCGGTCTCCTGAACAGATATTGCCATTAACCGAACTCGAAAGTTTACAAATTCCCACAATACCACAACCTCAAGCAGCAGGTACACATTTAGGTGAAGCGTTGGAGTTCATTTGCAAAAAAATGGATTCGGAAATAATCCTAAGCACGCCTGAACGTAAAGGAGATTGGATGCCTTTGCTTTTCGTGATGTGCGATGGACGGGCTTCTGATGCGCTACTATTTCAACAAACTATTCAGGTCATCAAGCAAAAACATTTTGGAAGTATTGTAGCTTGTCTTGTGGGAAACCCTCGAATCGAAAATGTAAAACAGTTTACTGACAACATAGTCAATATGGATACTGCTGACAGTTCCACAATCAAACAGTTTTTCAAATGGGTGTCGGCTTCAGTCAGTGTTGGCAATCGCAGTATTGGTACTGCCGACGAAATTATTCTACCTCCGCCTCCACCGGAAGTACATACTGTTATTTAATTTGATTGAACATGAGAAGATTACCTATATATTTCTTGATAGATGTTTCCGAGTCTATGGTCGGTGAACCCATAGAACAAGTACAAGATGGCATGGCAACTATCGTAAAAAAACTACGTACTGATCCTTATGCTTTGGAAACGGTTTATATTTCAATTGTTGCTTTTGCAGGAAAGGCGAAGAAAATATCTCCGCTAACGGAACTCTACAATTTTTATCCACCTAAATTACCAATAGGTGGTGGTACTTCGCTTGGAGTAGCTTTAGACTATTTGATGAACGATCTTGATAATTCTATCCAGAAGACTACTGCCGAAGCAAAAGGGGATTGGAAACCAATCGTTTTCCTTTTCACGGATGGCAATCCGACTGATGAGTACGAAAAAGCATTTGATAGATGGAGTCAAAAATATCGCAGGAGTGCCAATTTGATTGTTATTTCTTTAGGAGACAATATCAATATGAATATTTTTGGAAAAATCACTGAAAATATATTGTTATTAAAAAATACGGATGCAGAATCGTTCAAAAACTTCTTCAAATGGGTAACAGCCTCAATCAAAACAAGTAGTGTAAGCATTAGTGAATACAATAATGATGAGCTTCAATTGGCACCGATAAAAGACGATAATTTGGTGAAAATTGATTTGGAGAAGCATTTGCCGGTAAAAATAGATGATAATTTTGTGGTTATTCTTGCAAAATGCCAAACAACACAACAGCAGTATCTAATTAAATACAAGCGGCAACTGATTGACTCTGACTTTATATCCAACTCGAAAATTTCGTCTTATCGCTTGGCGGGAACATTTCCATTGGGCAGCACTTATTCCGAATTATCAGATGGCCGTCAAGCTGTCGGAAAAGTAAATATTGGCGAACTGTATGGCTTCCCTACATGCCCATGCTGTGGGAATCAGTTTGGATTTAGCACTTGTATGTGTGGCGGTATCCATTGTGCAGACGAAAAACCAAGACAAACTTGTCCTTGGTGTGGACAAACGGCAGAATACGGTTTAGGCGGCGATAATTTTGATGTTGCACGAACAAGAGGATAAAATGCAATGGATACAATAAAAAAATATTTGGAAGGGATTGGTTCCGATGAAAATCAAATCAAAGATTTTCTTGATGCGAATGAGCAAAAAATCAAAGACTTTTTCAAGAGTACTTGGGAGGAACAATTTGTGCAAACCAGCGATGCTGTTAAGGAAGAGGTAGCTGTAGAAATGCAACCTGTTCAACTGTCAGAAACAGAAGAATTGCAACAAACAGTACAAACAGAAAACAATCAAGAACAAACAGATATGGCTAAGTTTGATTCAGGTGAGAAATTTGATAAAGAAAAAGCACAATCTGACACATTGGCGTTTCAAATAAAAAACAAGCAAATCACTTTCACAAATGGGAAAGTTGGCAAACAATATGATGTCGATTTTGATTTTGGAAAACTAGATTTTGCCGAAATAGCCGAAGTGTCTTTTGACGGATTAGAGAGAATAGGCTTGCAGTACTACCCTGATGAAAAGAAAATCAAGGGATTGCCCACCGAAGCTGGCGACCACAAAGTAACTATGTTATTTAAGATTAGAGGTTATGAAGACCGTGATCCTCTTGAACGTGAAGTTATTTTCATAATCAATCCAGACCCACGGGTTTTGTGGAGTAAAAACATTCCTACACCTGAAGACATTGAGTATTACAAACCTGATAGCGACAAAGATTTTGTAAAAGTAGAATAAAAAAAGACGAAAGGTGTATTCGGTATTGGTAAAAAAGAAATAGCACGCAAAGACATTGTTGCAGCAAGTCAACGAGGACGCTCTCATGCAATTGAAGGTAAGCCTCGTGATGATGATTTTGCTTTGCATTTTGAAGAACAGACGGAATGGTACATAATAGCTGTTGCCGATGGTGCCGGTTCTGCAAAATATTCGCGCGAAGGTTCAAGAATCGCCTGCCAAACCGCAAAGGATATTTGCATAAGCAAATTACTTGCCAACAAAGATGCTTTTGCCAAAAATAGTAATGTAGAAAACAAAAATGAAATTGGAAAAATATTGCAGGAAATAATTGGTAGTGCTGTTTTTGACTCATATAAATCCATTGAAAAAGAAGCTCTACAAAAACACACACCTATAAAAGACTATGCTACCACCTTGATGCTGTCACTTTGCAAAAAAATTGAGTATGGTTGGTTTATTGCTGCTTGGTGGGTTGGTGATGGTGGTATTGGCATTTATGACAAAGCCTCTCAGATTCTAAAAATTTTAGGCGAGCCTGATGGTGGCGAATTTGCTGGTCAAACCCGTTTTTTGACAATGCCTGATATTATCAAAAACGAATTATATAGCCGTATGAGGTTTGAAGTTGTTGAAGATTTCACAGCAATAATCTTAATGTCTGACGGCATAACCGACCCGAAATTTGAAACAGACGCTAATCTAAATCGAATTGAAAAGTGGAACGAGCTTTGGGAAGATTTGAACGGCAATAATGAAGATAATGTCAAAGTTGATTTTATGGATGATAACGAGCAGACAGCCGAACAACTTTTGAAGTGGTTGGACTTTTGGTCAAAAGGGAATCACGATGACAGAACAATAGCAATCTTATTCTAAAGTTTATGGCAAAAACAATAAAAATAAAGGCTACTGACGGTACTGATATTGAATTTGTAGATACAATTATTGGTTCAGGAGGGATGAAAGATGTATATTTCAGTCCGGATAAATCCTACGTTGTAGCATTTTTTCGAGATAAGCAGGATTTTAATGCCAAAGACCGCCTCATAAATATTACGGGAATTTATAGAGAACGTATTTTTAATCAAGCAGGTGGAGAATATTGGAAAGATTTGTATTGCTGGCCGACAAAAATAGTAGAGCATAACGGTAAACTCGGATTGATATGCCCTACATATCAAAAGCATTTTTTCTTTGCAACAGGGTCGATTAACAATGATTTTTTAGGCATTAAGGGCAAAGAAAAAGAAGGCAAATGGTATGCTTCAGCCAAAAACCAAAACAAGTTCCTCGCCCCACAAGAGCGAGGCGACTGGTTTAAGTATTTTCAAATCTGTATAAATATAAGTCGTGCTGTCAGAAGATTACATGCCGCCGGACTTGCACACTCCGATTTGTCCTATAAAAATGTACTAATAGACCCTACTACGGGACGAGCTGCCATTATTGACATTGACGGCTTGGTTGTGCCGGGAAAATATCCACCAGATGTGTTAGGAACTCCCGATTTTATTGCGCCAGAAGTTATTGCAACAAAACAATTAAAAATGGGCGACTCTGCCCGACAATTACCCAAAATAGCTACTGATCGTCATGCCTTGGCTGTGTTAGTTTATATGTACCTGCTTTATCGTCACCCTTTGCGAGGTGGAAAAGTTTGGGATACAGACCCTACAAAAGATGAAGACTTGTCGATGGGAGAAAAGGCGATATTTGTGGAACACCCAGCTGATGCGATTAATCGAGTAAGAATAAAAGACCTACAGCCGTCTCAACTTCCACAATGTGATCCAACGAAAATCCCATATTCTGTTTGTGGCCCTTATTTGAAAAAACTCTTTGATCGTGCATTTATTGATGGTTTGCATAATCCCTCTGTACGTCCAACGGCAGATGAATGGGAACAAGCACTCCTGAAAACTGCTGATTTGATGCAACCTTGTCAAAATCCAAAATGCTGGCATAAATGGTTTGTATTTGACAATACTACAAAACCAAAATGTCCATTCTGTGGAACAGAATATAAAGGACAATTGCCTGTACTTAATTTATACTCCTCTCGCAGAGCAGGTTCATTTACTCCTGATGATTATCGAGTGATGGTATATCACAATCAGTATTTGTACCCGTGGCATGTAAATCGAAACATTTCACCAAATGAAAAACTGACGGCAGAACAGAAAAAACCGGTTGGGTATTTTGTCTTTCATGGCAATAAGTGGCTGTTTGTTAATCAGAAGCTAACTGACTTAGAAGATAAAACAGAAAGTAAAAAAATACCTATTGGACAAGCTGTTGAATTGACGGATGGAAAGCAAATTTTGCTTTCCAAAGAAGATGGAGGAAGACTAATTATTGTTCAACTGGTCACAAATTGATTATAATAAAATGCTTGTAAAGGACAAGCGTGGTGTGAGTCCACAGAGGATATAATATGAATACATTAAATGAATTAAAGAAATCCATTCTCGCTGATGGCGTGATTGATAGAGCGGAAGTAAAACAACTTCGTGAGGTGTTATACGCTGATGGAATAATTGACAAAGAAGAAGCCGAGTTCCTTTTTGAGTTGAATGATGCTGTTTCCGGAAAGGAAAATGATCCAACTTGGGGCGAGTTCTTTATAAATGCTATTTCAGATTTTTTGTTGGAAGATGAATCCTCACCGGGCGAAATTGACAAAGAAGAGGCTAAATGGTTGTTAGAAAGAATTCAAGGCGATGGACAATTAGACAAAACAGAAAAAGCATTATTGGAGAATTTGAAAAAGAAGTCTAAAAATTTTCCTGCAATTTTAGACATATAATCCAAGTAAAAGAGAGTATCTAAAATGGCTCAATGCAAATATTGCAAGGCAGATGCCGGATTTCTTAAATCCAAACATTCAGCATGTGAGAAGAAGTATAATGAGGGATGTCAAAGTTTGATTTCCCTCTTGTTTCATGCTTTTAGAAATCATATCGATTTTTATCTGTTGGATAACCAAATAAAGGCGACTGTTTCTTCTAATTATATTTCTGATGATGCAAAACAGAAGATATATTCAGATGTTTTCGATAAAGCGGTAGAAGAATATCTTAACGATGGCGTTATTTCAGAAGACGAATCAAAGACTGTTGCTCGTTATCAGCAGTACACTGCACTACCGCAACAAATATTGAATGCACATAAATCTCTTGAGCGAGTAGTGCAAGCAAGAATATTACAACAACTTTTCTCAGGTCAGCAACCGACCTCATCTATTTCCATTAATGGGACATTACCTTTCTTGTTTCAAAAGAACGAAACTCCGATTTGGGTCTATCGAGATGTACAGTATTACGAGCAAAAGGTAAAGAAGGAATATCGTGGGCGAAGCCAAGGAGTTAGTTTTCGTGTCATGAAAGGTGTTTATTACAGAGTTGGTGGATTTAAAGGCACTCCTGTTGAAACCATTCACAATGCGCTAATTGGGACTGGCATTGTTGCAATTACAGAGAAACATCTATATTTTTCATGTTCTCAAAAAAACTTTAAAATCCCCTTTAATAAAATCATCCATATTGAGCCTTTTTCTGATGGACTAGGCTTGCAGAAGGATGGAGCATCAGCCCGACCAATTTTCCTCAAAGGTATGGACAGTTGGTTTGCATATAATTTTATTATGAATATAAATCAAGCATAATATATGTTGTTAAACGACATCAATTATTTGTGCCAATTATCATATATACAACAGATTTTCGGAAATACAGAACAATAAATTATAATTATAGAAAATAATGGAAAAGAAGCATCACTATTCAGGCTTAACAGACACGCAAGTTCTTGAAAGTCGCAAAAAGCACGGAGAAAACATTTTAACGCCACCGGAAAAAGAGTCATTGTGGTCTCAATTTTTAGAAATGTTTGGAGATCCAATCATTAAAATTCTCTTGGGGGCATTGTTTTTATCGATACTGGTAGCATTTTTCGAGATGTTTGGAATTTATGGTGTATTAGTCCCGCTGGGAGTATTGATTATAAGCTCTTTCCTGAAATTTTTTAAGATTAAAACGGTAGAAGATGGGAAAATGGCATATAAAAAGTATGATTGGTTTGTAATCATCTTGTTTGCGAGTTTCATTTCAATAGTAGCTATTCCTATACTTATTTCTATCTATGGAGATATTAGCTATGGGGTCATTTTCGAGCCATTGGGAATTTTGATTGCCATTCTATTGGCTACTGTCGTTGGATTTCTTTTTAATGTAAGTGCAAATAAGAAATTTGACATTTTAAACAAAGTAAACGACGATACACTTGTCAAAGTTATTCGTAATGAAAACATTTGCCAAATTCCTAAAAGAGATATTGTGGTAGGCGATATTGTCATCTTGGATACAGGCGAAGAAGTTCCTGCTGATGGAGAACTATTGGAGGCAGTATCACTTAACATGGACGAATCCACCTTAACAGGAGAGCCGGTTTGTAGAAAAACAGTTAATCAAGACGACTTTGATGAATCTGCCACTTATCCCTCCAATCATGTTATGAGAGGAACTAAGGTCATGGAAGGTCATGGTATAATGAAGGCATTAACAGTTGGAGATTCTACTGAATATGGAAAAGTCTATGAGGGTTCTCAGATTGACAGTAGCGTAGAAACTCCCCTTAACGAACAACTTGACAAGTTAGCAGATTTAATAACAAAAACAAGCTACGGAATTGCTATCCTAATTATTGTCGGTCGATTAATAATGTATTTTACTCAATACAGCATACCTATTGGAGATGAATGGGTTACTTTTGGCAGTTATTTCCTTCAAACCGTAATGATTGCAGTCACTCTTATTGTTGTGGCTGTTCCCGAAGGTTTGCCTATGAGTGTAACGCTTAGTCTTGCGTTAAGTATGAAACGGATGTTATCTACAAACAATCTTGTTCGAAAAATGCATGCTTGCGAAACAATGGGTGCAACAACCGTTATCTGTACTGATAAAACCGGAACACTTACTCAAAATCAAATGAAAATCTATGAGACCCAGTTTTATGGACTAAACAACCAACAGTTAGCCGATGATGAAATATCGAATCTCATTAAAGAGAGTATTTCTGTAAATTCAACAGCCTACTTAGATTATTCTGATTCAAGCAAAATAAAAGCATTAGGCAACCCTACAGAAGGGGCATTGTTGCTTTGGTTACATGACAATGGATCAAACTATTTACCAATTAGAGAAGAATCTGAGATTAAAGAACAACTTACTTTTTCTACCGAACGTAAATACATGGCGACAATAGTATGGTCTCCTGTATTGAAAAAGAAAATTTTATATGTAAAAGGAGCTCCTGAA
>DAIPZW010000025.1:0-10244 GCA_036781965.1 Bacteroidales bacterium | reverse complement strand
CAGAGGATGAAGCCTCGAACCTCAGAGGATGAAGCCTCGAACCTCAGAGGATGAAGCCTCGAACCTCAGAGGATGAACTCCCGAACCTCAGAGGATGAAGAGATGCTTGTTTGATTATATTTATTGTAATTCAAAAAAATATGATTTTAAATTAAAATAGAATCAAAAGGAATAGACGATTTTAAAAACAAATATTTAAATTTGTTTGTCATTTCTTTTGTAAGACAATAAATTGTTTTTACTTTTGCACGCGAATCTAGTACATCGATAGTTCTTGACTATCCTTGCAGTAAGAGAAAATTTAATTTACAAATAACATAAAGACTATACTCTAATGAGTAACTCTGCATTATTTATGGTCGTTTTGGTGACGGCTATTTTCTTGGTAGTAGCGGCTTTGGTGATTGCCAGATTGCTAGCTCCCAAATCAAACAATCCCGTAAAAGGTGAACCTTATGAATGCGGAATTCCCACAAGAGGGACTTCCTGGACACAGTTTAAGATAGGTTACTATCTTTATGCTATCTTATTCTTGGTTTTTGACGTGGAAACAGTAATGTTGTTCCCATGGGCTACGATTATGCGTGAATTAGGAATGTATGGATTAGTATGCATGGCATTCTTTTTTGTCATTCTTATATTAGGATTAGTTTATGCTTGGAGGAAAGGAGTGTTGGAATGGAAGTAAAAGACATTTATATCCGTAATATGAAAACCGAGGACTTCAAGGAAAATGAGTACCTCGAAGAATACGTAAAAGAACTGCGTCGCAATGGTGTTAACATCGTTGTCGGAAAACTAAATGACCTGGTTAATTGGGGACGTTCCAATTCTGTTTGGCCGCTTACTTTCGCTACTTCTTGTTGCGGTATTGAGTTTATGTGTTTAGGTGCTGCACGTTATGATTTTGCTCGTTTCGGTTGGGAGGTTACTCGTAATAGTCCTCGTCAAGCAGATGTAATTTTCTGTTGCGGTACTATTGTCCACAAGATGGCTCCCGTATTGAAAAGACTTTATGATCAAATGGCAGAACCGAAATACGTAATGGCTTTCGGAAGTTGTGCCATCGGAGGAGGTCCTTTCAAGAGTTCATACCATACGGTCATGGGAATCGATAAAATTATCCCTGTGGACGTATATATTCCGGGATGCCCTCCGCGTCCGGATGCCATGATTTATGGTATGATGCAATTGGCAAGAAAGATTAAAGTACAGAATTTCTTCAAATTACCGGAACAACCGAATATGAAGGAATATAAGAAAAACGAAGAACACTTAATAGAAACCGGCAATGAAAATATTTGATGATGTATTAGCCGGGCTGACTTATGCTTCGGTTGAGAAAGACAATAAGACTTATCAAGTAAGCGTTCCTAAAGAAAACCTTTATGAAGCAGCTAAGACTCTTCGTAGTGGAGGAATTAAGTTCGACTTCTTGATGGATATTATAGGAGTGGACAATGGAGATACGTTGGAAGTTATTTATACACTATCGGCTACTTCCTATCCTTCTTATTTAGTTGTATTAAGAACTACTACTGACGATCGTGAAAATCCTCAAATTGATTCTGTTCATGATTTATGGGAATCTGCAGAATTATACGAACGCGAGGTATATGACTTCTTTGGAATTATTTTCGTAAACAATCCGGATATGCGTCGTCTATTCTTGCGTCAAGATTGGAAAGGCTACCCGTTGAGGAAAGATTATGATGCTAATCCCGATTTAAATCCGATTCCATTGACCAATGAAAATATTTGCGATATGGAAGATCAACCGATGTTAGAGGTTGATTTGGAAGGAAAAAGAAGAGAGGCTCATCATCAGTTGTTTGAAAAAGAAGAATATGTCGTAAACTTTGGTCCTCAACACCCTTCTACTCATGGAGTTCTTCATTTAAGAGTTTCATTGGAAGGAGAAACCATTAAGAAAGTCGATCCCAACTTTGGATATATTCATCGTGGAATAGAAAAGATGAGTGAGGCTTATACTTATCCTCAGATTCTTCATTTGACTGATCGTTTGGACTATTTATCAGGAACCATCAATAGACATGGAACCTGTTTAGCCGTAGAAAAAGGATTGGAACTGGATGTTCCTGAACGTGCTCATTATATCCGTACCATTATAGATGAATTGACCCGTATTGCTTCCCACTTATTGGGTTGGGGATGTATGTGTATGGATATGGGTTCGATTACTGCCTTTGTTTATGGCATGCGTGATCGTGAAAAGATCATGGATATCTTTGAAGAAACTTGCGGCGGACGTTTAATGGCTAATTATTCTGTAATTGGTGGAGTGATGAATGATATTCATCCTAACTTTCAACGAAAAGTAAAAGCATTTATCCCTTATATGCGCAAAATGTTGAAAGAACACCACATGTTATTTACAGGTAACCCAATTGCTCGCGGACGTATGAATGGAGTAGGGCTTTTAACTAAAGAACAAGCTATATCATTAGGAGCAACAGGTCCAACAGGACGTGCTTCCGGATGGAGTAATGATGTTCGTAAGATAGAACCTTATGCTGCTTATCGTCATGCTCAATTTAACGAAGTGCTTCGCCAAGACGGTCTTACTTTCGACCGCTATATCATTCGTTTGGATGAGATAGAAGAATCATTGAATATCATTGAACAATTGATAGATAATATACCGGGAGGAGCTTATGCCGCTAAAACAAAAGCGATTATTAAACTTCCTGAAGGAGAATATTTCCAACGAGTGGAAGGAGCAAGAGGAGAATTTGATGTATATATCAATAGCCGAGGCGATAAGTCTCCTTATCGTATTAAGTTCCGTTCGCCCTGTATGACATTGGTAAATACGCTAAAATATATAGCAGTGGGAGATAAGGTTGCTGACCTTATTATGCTTGGAGGATCATTGGATTATGTAATTCCTTGTATCGACCGTTAAATTTATAATTGTAATTCACAATAAAACAACGATATGTTTCATTTTGATGTAGTAACTAATTGGATAGACGAAACCTTTCGCACTTACTTGCCGGAAGGCTGGGCTCTATTTGTAGAATTTGTGCTCATTGGCTTGGTTATATTAGCCGCTTATGCCGTGTTGGCACTTATTCTTATTTACTTGGAGCGTAAAGTCTGTGCGTTCTTTCAGTGTCGTATAGGACCTAATCGAGTTGGACCTTTCGGATTATTACAATCCGTAGGCGATATGATCAAAATTCTTCTTAAAGAACTTATTAAGATTAATAAAGTTGATCAACGTTTGTTCCGTATGGCAGCCTTCTTAGTAATTATCGCCTCTATTTGTACGTTTGGAGCACTTCCTTTTGATAAAGGATTACATGCTGTGGACTTTAATATAGGTGTATTCTATTTATTGGCAGTTTCCTCTTTAGGAGTCGTTGGTATCTTATTGGCAGGCTGGGCTTCCAATAATAAATATACAATGATCGGTGCCATGCGTTCGGGAGCTCAACTTATTTCTTATGAGCTGACTTGCGGTTTGTCTTTAATGACTATCGTAATGCTTTCAGGTTCTATGCAACTTTCAGAAGTGGTAGAGCAACAAGGTTATGCTTGGAATATTTTCCGCGGAGGTATTCCTGCTATCATCGCTTTTATTCTTTATATGATTGCCGGGCACGCCGAAACCAATCGTGGACCTTTCGATTTGCCGGAAGCAGAATCAGAACTAACAGCAGGCTATCATACAGAATATTCAGGTATCCAATTTGGATTCTATTACCTTGCGGAATATTTGAATATGTTTATTATTGCTGCTATTGCTGCTACTTTATTCCTTGGAGGATGGCAACCTTTGCATGTTCCCGGGTGGGAAGGATTTAATCAAGTGATGGATTATATTCCTCCTGTACTGTGGTTCTTTGCTAAAACTTTCTTCTGTGTCTTTATGCAATTGTGGATTCGTTGGTCTTTTCCCCGTTTGCGTATTGATCAACTACTGAATCTTGAGTGGAAGATCTTAATGCCGATAAGTTTAATTAATATTGTATTAATGGCCCTTTGGGTAATCTATATTTGATTATGAATCATATAAAGAATGTAATAGTAGGCACTTGGCGTCTCTTGCAAGGTATGTATATTACCATGCTTAATTTCATACGCCCCAAAGTTACCGAACAGTATCCGGAGAATAGAGGAAAAGTATTTCCTCACGAACGTATGCGCGGAGTCTTAGTTATGCCTCATAACGAACATAATGAGCATAAATGTACGGCTTGTGGTATTTGCCAAATGAATTGCCCGAACGGAACAATACAAGTTATCTCTAAAAAGGAGATGGATGAGGAAACGGGAAAGGAAAAGAAAGTTTTAGATCGCTATATATATGATATGGGAAGTTGTACTTTCTGTTCTTTATGTACGATTGCTTGTCCTCAAGATGCAATAGAATGGAGTAATAACTTTGAGCATGCTGTATATACAAGACCTAAATTATATTATCGATTGAACAAACCCGGTTCGTCGTTAATGAAAAAGGAAAAGAAAGCACCTCAAACAAATAACGAATAAAGATGGATCCAATAGTGAAATTAATAATTTTTGCAATATTAGGATTGGGTATCCTAGCATTTTCAGTGCTGGCGGTTACTGCTAAAAGCCTTTTAAGGTCAGCTACTTATCTTCTTTTAACGTTGATTTGTACAGCCGGTTTATATCTGTATTTGAATTATCACTTCTTAGCTGCCGTTCAGATTTCGGTTTATGCAGGAGGTGTTATCATCTTATTTATATTTGCGATATTCCTTACGAGTAATAAAGGCGATGTTTTGGAAAGACATCGGACTCGTAAATATGTGATGGCTATATTAACTGCTGTAGGAGGTATTGCTATTACGGCATTTGCATTTTTGAAACATAAATTTCTTTATTCAGGAAGCACAGAGGCTATTATGGCTGACAATGAAATCCCGATGAAGGAAATAGGTTTCGCTTTGATGGGAACAGAGAAATACCAATACTTACTTCCTTTTGAAGTATTGAGTATTCTTTTATTAGCATGTATAATCGGAGGTATAGTAATAGCCCGAAAACGATAAGGAGGATAAAATGATGATTCAATTAGAATATTATATAATTATCAGTACAGTGATGTTCTTTGCCGGAATATTTGGGTTTATTACCCGCAAGAACATGATTGCTATGCTTATTTCTTTGGAATTGATATTGAATGCCGTAGAAATCAACTTTGCTGCTTTCAACAGATATCTTTATCCGGAGCAAATGGAAGGAATGTTCTTTTCTTTATTTGGAATTGCAATAACAGCGGCTGAAACAGCTGTAGCTTTAGCTATAATTATCAACGCTTATCGTTGTATAGGGAATGTGAATATTAGAAACTTAAATAAAATGAAGGAATAATTAATATGGAATATAGTATATTGATTATAGCTACCCCTTTTATCCTTTTCCTTGTGTTAGGATTATTAGGGATGAAAATGAAACCGAATGTAGCCGGAATTATCGGAACATTAGGAATGGCATTTTGTGCGTTGTTGGCGTACTCTCTTGCTTTTAATTATTTCTTCCAAATAGGTAAAATAGATGGAGAGTGGGCGAAGTTCATTCCATTTAATTATGAATGGCTTCGTTTTACTGAATTCTTACATATTGATTTAGGAATATTGTTAGATCCTATATCCATTATGATGCTAGTGGTAATTACTACGGTTTCTTTAATGGTGCATATTTATAGTTTAGGCTATATGAAAGGCGAACAAGGCTTTCAACGCTATTACGCTTTCCTTTCATTATTTAGTTTCTCTATGTTAGGCTTAGTAGTAGCGACTAACATCTTCCAAATGTATATCTTTTGGGAGTTGGTGGGAGTTAGCTCTTATTCATTGATTGGATTCTATTATACTAAACCTTCGGCACTAGCAGCAAGCAAGAAAGCATTTATTGTTACCCGTTTTGCGGACTTAGGTTTCTTGATAGGTATCTTGTTATTATCTTATTACACCGGAACATTTGATTTCGGAGCATTGACGGCAGACCATGCAAGTATTGTTACTTCCACTATGGGAGGAACCTTTATGGGATTATCGTTGGCTACTTGGGCAATGGCATTAATCTTTATGGGAGGTGCAGGTAAATCTGCTATGTTTCCTCTTCATATTTGGTTACCCGATGCAATGGAAGGTCCTACGCCTGTATCTGCCTTAATCCATGCTGCAACAATGGTTGTTGCCGGAGTTTATTTGGTAGCCAGATTATTTATAGTCTATTTCTTTGCTGCTCCGGAAGTCTTGACGATAATTGCTTATATAGGAGCATTTACGGCTTTGTTTGCTGCCGTGATTGCTATTACTCAAACGGATATAAAACGGGTATTAGCATTCTCGACTATATCCCAAATCGCTTATATGATGGCAGCATTGGGAGTTTCTAATTATGATGGGGAAGGAGGCTTAGGATATATGTCCTCTATGTTCCACTTATTTACGCATGCTTTCTTCAAAGCCTTATTATTCTTAGGCGCAGGTTCTGTTATCCATGCTGTACATAGCAATGAAATGAAGGATATGGGTAATTTGAAGAAATACATGCCAATTACGCATATTACTTTCCTTATTGCATGTTTGGCAATCGCAGGCATTCCTCCTTTCTCAGGATTCTTTAGTAAAGATGAAATATTATCAGCTTCTTCTCATGATCCGATTATCTTCTGGACATTGTGGGTAGTTGCAGGATTAACAGCTTTCTATATGTTCCGCCTTTATTTCAGAATATTCTGGAATGGAAAAAGAGAATATGATTCTCATCATAAACCTCACGAATCTCCGGCTCCAATGGCTATTCCATTGATTATATTAGCTGTATTTGCAGTGTTTGCCGGATTTATTCCTTTCTCTGAATTTGTAAGTGCAGATAATATTCCGTTCCATGCTCATATCCATTGGGATATTGCATCGATGAGTATTGCAGTCGCAGTGGTTGGTATTTTGATTGCAACGGCTCTTTATATGAAAAATTCTAAGAAACCGGCGCAAATAGCTAAGAACTTGGGCGGCTTGTATAAAGCAGCACTTAATAAGTTCTATATAGACGAAATATGGATGTGGATTACTAAAACAGTAATCTTTAAATGGATATGTAAGCCGATTGCTTGGTTTGATCGTCATGTTATTGACGGAGCTATGGATGGCATTGCATGGTCCACACAAAAATTATCGAGTTCAATAAAAGGTTTACAATCAGGTCAAGTGCAATTCTATGCATGGGTATTTGTATTCGGCGCTCTGATTATTGCCGCTTTAGTACTGTTTTTATAAATATTAGAAACGACAACAATTATGAATATACTATCTCTATTTGTAGCAATACCGGTATTAATGATAATTGCTTTATTCCTTTGCAAGGAAATGAAAGCGATAAGAACGGTAATGATTACAGGTGCTTCATTATTGGTAATCTTAGCAGGAATAGTCACCTATCTGTTTTTTCAATCTAAGGCAGCTAATCCTGATTTGGAAATGCACTTTGTACAAAGTATAGAATGGTTCAAACCTTTGAATATTTGTTATGCAGTAGGTATTGACGGAATCTCTTTAGTGATGTTGATTCTTACCGTAATAATTGTATTTACGGGAATCTTCTCTTCGTGGAATATGAATATGGCAAAAGAATATTTCTTATGGTATTGTTTATTATCTGTAGGAGTATTCGGATTCTTTATTTCAATTGACCTCTTCACAATGTTTATGTTCTATGAGGTGGCATTGATTCCTATGTATTTATTAATCGGATTGTGGGGAACCGGACGCAAAGAATATTCAGCTATGAAGCTAACTCTTATGCTGATGGGAGGTTCTGCTTTCTTAATGATAGGTATTATCGGTATCTATTATGCAGGTGGTGCTGTATCCATGAATATTTTAGAATTATCTCAAATACAATTGCCTTGGGATTTGCAAAAATGGTTATTCCCTGCCACTTTTTTAGGCTTTGGAGTTTTAGGAGCTATGTTTCCATTCCATACGTGGTCGCCTGATGGTCATGCTTCCGCACCGACAGCGGTATCTATGCTTCATGCAGGAGTATTAATGAAACTAGGAGGTTATGGATGTTTCCGTGTTGCTATTTATTTAATGCCGGAAGCAGCCAATGAATTAGGTTGGATATTCTTAATATTGACAGGTATCTCGGTTGTCTATGGAGCATTTAGTGCCGTAGTTCAAACAGACCTTAAATATATCAATGCTTACTCCTCTGTTTCTCATTGCGGATTAGTTTTATTTGCTATTCTGATAATGAACCAAACAGCAATGACCGGAGCTGTAATGCAAATGTTATCTCACGGATTAATGACGGCTCTTTTCTTTGCTCTGATCGGGCTTATTTACGGAAGAACTCATACGCGTGATATTCGGGAGATGGGAGGTTTGATGAAGATTATGCCTTTTGCTTCTGTTTGTTATGTGATTGCCGGTTTGGCTTCTTTAGGTCTTCCCGGTTTAAGTGGATTCGTTGCCGAAATGACTATCTTCGTTGGAGCATTTGAAAATCCGGATACTTTCCATCGAGTGTTTACAATCATCGCTTGCTGTTCAATTGTGATTACAGCAGTATATATATTAAGAACAGTCGGAAAGATTCTTTACGGACCTATTCAAGATACACATCATATCGGTTTGCCTGATGCAGCTTGGTATGAAAAAGTATCTGTGGTGGTATTGATTGTTGGAATCGTCTTTATAGGTATGTTGCCTTTAGGCATTTCCGACTTGATAAGTGATAGTTTAACTCCTATTGTTGCAAAATTAAATTTCTGATAAAGTATGGATTTTAGTAATTTCGTATTCATGAAACAAGAAATAGGGTTGATAATCCTGTTTGTATTTCTATTCTTGTTTGATGCTTTAGGCTCTGAAAAACTAAAAAAGTATTTTCAAGCAGTAGCCTGTGGATTGTTTGCCATCCATACTGTTTTAGGTTTCCTTCCTATTATTAACGTAGGCGAAGGTTTTGGCGGAATGTATATCAATACATCGATGACTGTCCTAATGAAGAATGTATTGAATGTAGCAACCCTTATTGTTTTCTTTCAAGCTCGGGCTTGGTTGGAATCTCAACCCTTAGCGCAAAGAAGAGGCGAGTTTTATATCGTAACTTTAGCAACCTTGTTAGGTATGTACCTAATGGTTTCGGCAGGAAACTTCATGATGTTGTATATAGGTATGGAAACAGCTTCTTTACCACTCGCTTGTTTGGTTGCGTATAATAAATACAAAGAAAAATCAGCCGAAGCAGGGGTTAAATTTATTTTAATTGCGGCTTTGTCTTCAGGAATAATGCTTTACGGTTTATCATTCGTATATGGAACCGTAGGGACATTCTATTTTTCTGATTTTGCAAATGCAGATTGGTCTTCTCCTTTATTAATAATGGGATTTGTTTTATTCCTTGGAGGATTAGGTTTTAAATTGTCTATGGTGCCTTTCCACTTATGGACAGCAGATGTTTACGAAGGAGCGCCAACTCCCGTAACTGCTTACTTGTCTGTTGTGTCTAAAGCAGCAGCAGCATTTGCTTTGTTCTTTGTCTTGATGAAAGTCTTCGGAGATATTAAGCCTATATGGGATCAAATTTTGTGGTGGATCATTGTAGTAACCATTACTTTAGGTAACCTGTTTGCTATCCGTCAAAAAGACATTAAACGCTTCTTTGCTTTTTCGTCTATAGCGCAAGCAGGATACATATTATTAGGTATCATTGCCGGAACTTCTCAAGGATTGAGTGCAACAGTATATTTTGTGATTGTATATCTATTTTCTAACTTGGCGGCTTTCGGAGTAATTGCTGCCGTAGAGCATCAATCCAAAGGAGATACCCGAATCAGTGCTTTTAATGGACTTTATAAAACCAATCCGGCGTTGGCATTTGTAATGATGTTGGCTGTTTTCTCTTTAGGAGGTATTCCTCCTTTCGCAGGATTCTTCAGCAAATTCTTTATCTTCATGTCTGCCGTGGATCAAGGATTCTATATTCTTGTATTCATCGCTTTGTTAAACACGGTTATCTCTTTGTATTATTATTTATTGATAATCAAAGCTATGTTTATCAAAGATGCAGAGCCGGAAGCTATAGGTCGTTTCAAAACCGACTCTTACAATAAATTAAGTTTGGTGATTTGTACCTTAGGTATCTTCGCAGTTGGGATATTAAGTTGTATTTATGGCGAAATTGATCTTTTGGCTTTAGGTTTCTAAAGAACATTTCATAAAAGACATATATAA